>JAEULF010000473.1 GCA_016793965.1 Alphaproteobacteria bacterium
GAGTGAGCGGCTCAAGCGCGAGGCGACGATCAGGCGCGCCGACATCGACGCGCTTGACCTCGGCGACGAGGAGCCGACGGTCGCGTCGGCGATGACGAGCAACAGCTGGGGCGCGGGCGCGACCGCCGTTCCGGACTCGAAGCAGCGCGACGACACCGCGGATCGCGATCCCTCGTACTTCTCGGCCGTGCCGCGCGGCGGCAACCGGCCCGACCCGATCCTGCAGGACGTGATGTCGAAGGCGCGCCCCCTGTACCCGCCGACGACCTTCTGGAACCGGCCGGGCACGGCGCGCACCGACGGTGCCCAGGCTTTCGACGCGGCGAAGCCGGAGGATGCCGCGCGGCCGGACGACGCGCCTCCGGGCACGGTCTACGCATCGGGACGCGAGCCGGTCGCGCAACCCTACGCCGGCGAAGGCAGCCAGGCGATGGGCGGCAGGGACTTCCGTCCCGCTCCGAGCCCGCTTCCGGCCGGGCGCGGCTCGATGCGCCCGGTGACGTCGGAGCCCTTGCCGGCGCCGCGCGACACCGTGCAGGCGCCGTTGGACGGCTTGCCCGCTGGGCTGCCTGCCACCCTGCCGGCCGGCGAGACGTGGGAGGCGCCGCCGCAGCGTGTCGCTCTTGCCGCGGCTCCGGCCGCCGGCCGACCCGGCGCTCTTGAGGCGGCACCTGAAGTCGGCGTGCCTGCCCACATGAGAAGCGGCCCGCAAGCGCCTGTTATGCAAGCCGGAAGGGGCAGCAGCCCCCACGCTGGAACCAGCATGTTCGTTCAGGCAGGCGCCTTCACGGACGTCAGGCGCGCCGAAGCGACCATGGCGAAGCTGGCGACGATCGGATCAACGGAGATCGTCCCCGTCGAACGTGACGGCATGGTCTTCCATCGCGTGCGCGTCGGGCCCGCGGCGGACGGGATCGCTGCCATGGAACTGCTGAATCGGGTTGTCGCTGAAGGATTTGCCAATGCCCGCCTGGTGTCGGGCGGCAGCATCGGCGGCGCCAACTGAAGACGGCACGGCAGCGAAACGAGGAGCGCTGATACGCGTCCTCGGTTCATGCGATCGCGATGCCAGCCCTGGACCATAGGGCACCAGGCGAGTACAAGCGGGGGCGGCGCTGGTCGACAGCGCCGCCCTTATCGCATCAGAGCCAGACAATCCGATGTCGCCCGGTCGTTTTCCTTCGACGCTTGCCGGAGCAGTGTCCGTCCTGCTCCTCGCCTTCCTGCGCTGCGCGTCGGCCGCCGCTGAGGCCAAGGCGCCACCGCCGATCGACACGAAGGCGCGCGAAGCCTTCATGATCGATTTCCAGACCGGAGCGGTGCTCCTCGATCATCGCGGCGACGACCGGATGCCGCCGGCGTCGATGAGCAAGATCATGACGGCGTTCATGGTGTTCGAGCGCCTGCGCGACGGACGCCTGAAGCTCACCGACGAGATCTCCGTCAGCCAGAAGGCCTCGCGCATGGGCGGCTCGCGCATGTTCCTGCGCGCGGGCTCTCGGGTCAGCGTCGATGACCTGCTGCACGGCATGATCGTGCAGTCGGGCAACGATGCCGCGGTGGCATTCGCGGAGGCGCTCGCCGGGAGCGAGGACGCTTTCGCGCGCCAGATGACGCAGCGAGGCCGCGAGCTCGGGCTGTCCGGCAGCCACTTCACCAATGCGACAGGCTGGCCGGACGTCAACCACTACATGACGCCGCGCGACCTGGCGTTCCTGTCGGCGGAGCTGATCCGGCGCTTCCCCGACTATTACAAGATCTTCGAGACGCCGAGCTTCACCTGGGAAAAGATCAAGCAGGACAATCGCAACCCGCTGATCACGCGCAACATCGGCGTCGACGGGCTGAAGACCGGCCACACCGACGAGGCCGGGTACGGGCTCGTCGCGTCGGCAGTGCGCGGCGGCCGCCGGCTGATCCTCGTGACCGGCGGGCTGAACGACATGCGCGCGCGCGGCACGGAGTCCGAGCGCATCCTCGAATGGGGATTCAGGGAGTTCGCCAATTACGCCCTGTTCAACGCCGGCGACGAGGTGGCGCGCGCCGACGTCTGGCTCGGCGCGTTCCGGACGCTGCCGCTGCGCGCCGCCCAGGACATCGTCGTGACGCTGCCGGTCAAGGCGCGCCGCGGCCTCAAGGTGCAGGCCTTCTTCGCGTCGCCGGTCCCGGCTCCCATCAAGCAAGGCGACGTGCCGAGCTTCGTCGGCAAGTCCGGCGCGCGCGAATCCGCCCGTCTCGTCGTGACGGCACCGGGCGTGCCTGCCATCGAGTTCCCCCTGGTCGCCGGCGCCACGATCGGTCAGATCGGCCCGTTCCAGCGCCCGTTCGCCGCGGCGCGCTACCTCTTCCTCGGTTCCGATCCGTGACCGCGCGACCGGCGCCGGACACCAGGGCGCGGGGGCGATTCATCACGGTCGAGGGCGGCGAAGGCGCCGGGAAATCGACACTGGTCGAACGGCTCGTCGGCGCGCTCGGCGAGCGCGGCATCCGCGCCGTCGCGACGCGCGAGCCCGGCGGCTCGGCGGGCGCCGAGGAGATCCGCGCGCTGCTGCTCGGCGGGGCGACGGAACGCTGGGATCCGGTCGCGGAGACGCTGCTCCTGATGGCAGCGCGGCGCGACCACTTGCGCAGGACCGTCTGGCCCGCGATCGCCGCAGGGCGCTGGGTCGTGTGCGACCGCTACGCGGACTCCACGCGCGCGTACCAGGGAGCGGGGAAGGGGGTCGATCCCGCGTTCATCGAGCACGTGCAGCGCAGCGTTGACGAGGGCAGGGCGCCCGACCTCACGCTCGTGCTCGACCTGCCCGCAGCGTTGGGACGCGCGCGGGCGCGGGCGCGCCGCGGCAAGGACGACGCGGCCGGCGATCGCTTCGAGGCGCTCGAGAGCAGCTTCCACGAGAGGCTGCATTCCGCCTTCCGGGCGATCGCCGAGGCCGAGCCCGGCCGCTGCGCCGTCCTCGACGCGACGGCGCCGCCAGATGACCTGCTCGCAGCCGCTCTGCGCGCCATCGGCGATCGCTTGCCCTTGCCGCTCCGTCCGGCATGATCGGCCATGGCCGAGACTGACCGCGACGACACCGACCACCCGCGCCGCACGCTGGGCCTGGTCGGCCACGGCCAGGCGGAGGCCGCCGTCGTCGATGCCTGGAATCGCGGTCGCATGCCGCATGCCTGGCTGATTTGCGGACCTGCCGGGATCGGCAAGGCGACATTTGCCTATCGGCTGGCCCGGTTCCTCCTGGCTGCCGGGGAACGTCCGGTCGCCGGGCAAGCGGCGGTGCCAGAGCCATCGCTGCTGTTCGGCGCGCCCGAGCCAGCGCCCGAAAAGCCTGCAGCAGCTGCTTCACCGCGCTCCCTGGACGTCCATCCGGGAAGTCGCGTCACCGCGCTCGTCGCGGCCCGCGGGCACCCAGACTGCCTCGCGGTCGAGCGGCCGTGGGACGAGAAGAAGAAGCGGTTCAAGGGCGAGATCAGCGTGGACCAGTCGCGCGGGATCGGCACTTTCCTGCACCGGACGGCGTCGGGCGGCGGGTGGCGCGTCGTGATCGTCGATGCCGTCGACGAGATGAACCGCAATGCCGCGAACGCGCTGCTGAAGGCCCTGGAGGAGCCGCCGGCTCGCGCCGCCCTGTTGCTTGTCGCCCATGCGCCGGGGCGGCTGCTGCCGACGATCAAGTCGCGGTGCCGTCGCCTCGCGCTGTCGCCCCTGCGCGGCTCCGAGGTCGAGGCTGTCCTAGCCGCCAAGCGGCCGGACGCGTCGCCGGCGGATCGGGCTGCCGCAGCGGCGGCGTCCGGCGGCAGCCCGGGTTCAGCCATCGCCCTGCTGGACAGCGACGGCCTGGCCTTGCGCGTGTCGATCCTAGCGCTGCTTGCGAGGCTGCCCAGGCTCGACGGGATCGCGGCGCAAGCGCTTGCCGACGGGCTGGCGCGCAACGACGCGGAAGATGCGTGGGACAGCTACAGGCTTGTGCTCGCCGACGCGCTTCGCGAGGCCGCCCGGACCGCGGTCGCAGGGGCTGGCCCCGCAGCGGCCCCGGGGAAGGGGGAGGCGGCTGCGGCTTGCGCTCGGCTCGCCGCGCTTGCCCAGCCTGCGCGATGGCTCGCCGCCGCCGCTCGGATCGAAAGGCTGTTCGCGCAGGCCGATGGCCTGAACCTCGACAAGAAGCTCGTCGTGATGGAGACCTTGGCCGTGCTGCGCGACACGGCGGACGGATCGGCCGCCTGATCACGTCGCCCCGCGCATGCGCAGTTGCCTCCGGACGAAATGCCGCTAAGGTCCCTGCCTTCCATGCGGCACCTTCGTGCCCCGAGAATGAAGCCGATGGCCAAGAACGACGCGAAGTCAACGTACTACATCACGTCGCCGATCTACTACGTGAACGACGTGCCGCATATCGGGCACGCCTACACCTCGCTCGCTTGCGACGTGCTCGCGCGATTCCATCGCCTCGACGGCAAGAGGGTGAAATTCCTGACGGGCACCGACGAGCACGGCCAGAAGGTCGAGAAGGCGGCCCTCGCCAAGGGCACCGAACCCAAGGCCTTCACGGACGAGGTATCCGAGAACTTCCGCGCGCTGTCGCCGCTGATGCGCTTCTCGAACGACGACTTCATCCGCACGACCGAGCCGCGCCACACGCGCTCGGTGCAGGCCCTGTGGAAGCGCCTCATGGATCGCGGCGAGATCTATCTCGGCGCCTATGAGGGCTGGTACTCCGTCCGCGACGAGGCATTCTACGACGAGAAAGAGCTGACGGACGGACCCGGAGGAAAGAAGCGGGCGCCGTCAGGCGCGGACGTCGAATGGGTCAAGGAGCCGAGCTACTTCTTCCGCTTGAAGAACTGGCAGGACAGGCTCCTCGCGCTCTACCGCGAGCGCCCGGATTTCATCGCCCCGGACAGCCGGCGCAACGAGGTCGTCCGCTTCGTCGAGGGCGGCCTGGACGATCTCTCGATCAGCCGCACGAGCTTCAAGTGGGGAATCCCCGTGCCCGGCGACCCGGCGCACGTCATGTACGTCTGGCTCGACGCCCTGACCAACTACATCACGGCCGTCGGCTATCCTGACGAGGCAAGCTCCGACTATCAGGCCTTCTGGCCGGCAGACCTGCACATGGTCGGCAAGGACATCCTGCGCTTTCACGCTGTCTATTGGCCGGCCATCCTGATGGCTGCAGGGCTGGAGCCGCCGCGCAGGGTGTTCGCGCATGGCTGGTGGACGAGCGAAGGCCAGAAGATGTCGAAGTCCCTCGGCAACGTCATCGCGCCGAAGCATCTCGTCGAGCGCTACGGCCTCGATCCCGCGCGCTACTTCCTGCTGCGGGAGGTGCCCTTCGGCCAGGACGGTGATTTCTCGCACCGGGCTCTCGTCGGCCGTCTCAACGGCGACCTCGCCAACGACTTCGGCAATCTGGCGCAACGTGTCCTGTCGATGATCGCCAAGAACTGCGCCTCCAAGGTGCCGCAGCACGGTCCGGCGACCGATGCCGATCGCGCCTTGCTCGACGCCGCAAGCGCGCTGCTCCCGAAGGTCCGCGCCGAGCTGGCGAACCAGCAGTTCCATCGGGCTCTGGAAGCGATCTGGGCCGTCGTCGCGGACGCCAACCGCTACGTCGACGCGCAGGCCCCGTGGGCGCTGCGCAAGACCGATCCCGCGCGCATGGCCGCCGTCCTGCACGTCCTGGCCGACGTGCTCCGCCGCCTCGGCATCCTGGTCCAGCCATTCATGCCGGACACCGCGGCACGCCTCCTCGACCAGCTCGCGGTGCCGCCGGCGGCGCGGAGTTTCGGGTCGCTCGCCGTCGAGACGGGCCTCGTGCCGGGAACCGCGCTGCCCCGACCGGAGGGGCTCTTCCCGCGCTTCGTCGAAGAGGAGGCGGCGCCGGCGCCGCAGCGGAGCTGACGTGAGCGACAGCCTCGGACTGATCGACAGCCACTGCCACCTCGACTACTTGGCGAAGGATGGCGACCTCGCGGAGATCCTGTCGCGCGCTCGGCGCGCCGGCGTGACCGGCATGCTGACCATCGGGACGAAGGTCACGGAGTTCGCAAAGGTCCGCGCCATCGCCGAGGCGGAGCCCGACGTGTGGTGCTCGGTCGGGATCCACCCGCATGAGGCAGAGCCGCAACCGAGCACGGCACCCGACCAGCTCGCGGCCCTGTCCTCCCATCCGCGCGTCGTGGCGATCGGCGAGTGCGGTCTCGACTACTTCTACGACCGCAGCCCGCGCGCTCGGCAGCAGGAAGTCTTCGCCGCTCACATCGAGGCGGCGCGCAGCACCGGCTTGCCCATCATCGTTCACACCCGCGACGCCGACGAGGACACCGCGCGCATGCTCACGGCCGGAGCCGCCGGCGGCAAGCTCACGGGGTTGATCCATTGCTTCAGCTCCGGTTCCGACCTCGCGCGCGTCGCCCTCGACCTCGGCCTCTCGATCAGCTTGTCCGGGATCGTGACGTTCAAGAACGCCGAGGCGCTCCGTGCCGTTGCCAAGGACATCCCGGACGACCGGCTCCTGGTCGAGACCGATGCCCCGTACCTCGCGCCACAGCCCCATCGCGGCAAGCGGAACGAGCCAGCCTACGTCGTCCACACCGCCGAGGCCCTCGCGGCGCTGCGCGGGAGCGCCCCCTCCGACCTCGCCCGCAAGACAACGGCAAACTTCTTCCGGCTGTTCGAGAAAGCCCGTCCGTGCGCGTGACGCTCCTCGGCTGCGGCGGCTCCGGCGGCGTTCCGGTCCTGGGCAAGCAGCCCGGCGGCGACTGGGGCGCTTGCGACCCCGCGAACCCGCGCAACCGCCGCACGCGGGTCTCCGTGCTGGTGGAGGAGGGGGGGCGGCGTCTGCTCATCGACACGTCGCCGGACATGCGCGAGCAGCTCATCGCCGCCGGCGTCGGCGAGCTCGAAGCCGTCGCCTTCACCCATGCCCATGCCGACCACTTGCACGGCATCGACGACCTCCGCGGCGTCTGCCGGATCATCGGCAAGCCGCTGGCAGTGTGGGCCGCGCCTCTGGCGCTCCAGGAGATCACCCAGCGCTTCCCCTATGCGTTTCGGCCCCTCAAGGGCGACTACTTCTACCGGCCGGCCTTGGTGGCGAACCCGATCCAGGGACCGTTCGAGGCCGCCGGTATGACCATCGTCCCGTTCGACCAGGACCACGGCCTGGGCCTTGCGTCGCTCGGCTTCCGCATCGGCCGCTTCGCGTACTCGACGGACGTGAAGACGCTGGACGACGCTGCCTTCGCCATCCTCGCCGGCGTCGACCTCTGGATCGTGGATTGCCTGCAGGAGAATCCGCACGAGACGCATTCCCATCTCGACCAGACCCTGGCCTGGATAGCCCGCGTGAAGCCGCGTCAGGCCATCCTGACGCACATGAACCAGACGCTCGACTACGAGGACCTCCGCCGCAAATGCCCGCCGGGCGTCGAACCGGGCCATGACGGCATGGTTTTCGACCTGCCGACATCGAACTGACGAGAGCCGCGCGCGACCTGGCCACATGCGACCTGGCCACTCACGACCTGGCCACAATCACGCCATAATAGACATTATGCGAAAAATGGAGGTTCCGATGCCTGCGGGATCCGATGATGGAGGCGCTTCGTCAGACGGCAGCGCGTCAGCTATCGCCGGGGAACTAGTCGAATTGATGGCAACGCTGCGGGGGCCGAAAGGCTGTCCGTGGGACCGCGCACAGAGCTTCGCCACGATCGCGCCCTATACGATCGAGGAAGCCTATGAGGTCGCCGACGCGATCACTCAGGGCGATATGTCGGCGCTGCGCGACGAGTTGGGCGACCTGCTGTTCCAGGTCGTCTTTCATGCGCGCATGGCGGAGGAAGTCGGCAGCTTCGACTTCCAGGATGTCGCGCGCGGCCTCATCCGGAAGATGCACGAGCGCCATCCCCATGTGTTCGGCGAAGCTGTCGTGAGCGATGCCGCGGGTCAGGCCGTGGCGTGGGAGTCCATCAAGGCGGCGGAACGGACGAAGAAGGCCGCCAAGTCGGGCCAGAAGCCCAGTGCGCTCGATGGCGTTCCCCTCGCCCTCCCCGCCCTCATGCGCGCGGCCAAGCTGCAGAAGCGAGCGGCTCGGATCGGGTTCGACTGGCCGAGCGCGCGCGACGTTCTGGACAAGGTGCGCGAGGAGATCGACGAGATCATCGAAGCCGCCGACACGCCGCTTGACGCCTCAGGGCCGGACAGCCGCCCCGAGCGGCTGGCCGACGAGGTCGGCGATCTGCTGTTCGCCGTGGCGAATCTCGCGCGGCACTATGACGTCGATCCCGAGGCGGCCTTGCGTGCGGCCAATGCCAAATTCGAGCGGCGATTCCGCGCGATGGAGCGAGAACTCGGCGCGCGCGCGGGTGCGGCACCTCTCGACGAGATGGAGCAGCTGTGGCGCAGCGTCAAAGCGGCCGAGCGGGCGCGGCCGAAATGAGCACGCGCCAGGGCGGAGACGCGTAGCTCTCTCCCGGCGACTCAATGAACGCCGCCAACCGACTGATGCGGCATATCGTTACGTTCGATCGGTGCCGCGCCGACAGCTCAACCGTCGGATTGAAGTTGCGCCATAGCCTATTGATCTGATTAGCTATTTCACGGCCTCGATCAAGGATCTCCGCGCGCTGAGGAATTCCTCGAAAGCGGCGGCCAGCCTGGCGCATTCCCCGTCCCCGATCGGGATGCTGAGGATCATCATGCCGCGACGGGCGAGCCAGATGCCGGCGGCGACCATGTCGAGATAGTACAGCTCCTTCAGCTTCTGGTCGGCCTTCGCGGTGTCGACGGGGCTGCGCAGCGGCGCCGACGTGAAATGGACGCACATCATCGAGCCGCGGCCGATCACCTGCATCGGCAGCCCTGCCTTGCGGCAGGCCGCGTCGAGGCGCTCGCGCAGCGCATCGCCGCGCGCGTTCAGCGCGACCGCGACGTCAGGCGTGTAGAGCTCGGTGAGGCCGACGACGCCGGCCGACATGGTGAGCACGTTGTTGTTGAACGTGCCGGCGTGCGGAACGGCGTCCGGGCGTCGAGGGTCGTAGAGGCCCATGACGTCCTCGCGCCCGCCGAAGCCGCCGAATGACATGCCGCCGCCGATGTACTTCCCGAGGGTCGTCAGGTCCGGCATGATTCCCAAGGTCTGCTGCATGCCGCCCGGCGACAGCCGCGACGTCATGACCTCGTCGAAGATCAGGAGGCAGCCGTGGCGGGTCGCCTCCTCCCGGAGCATCTTGAGGAAGGCCGGGTCCGCCGGAACGCAGCCGCCGGCGCCTGCCATCGGCTCGACCAGGATCGCTGCGATCTCGCCCCCCTGGCGATCGAGCAGCGCCTTCGTTCCCGCGCTGTCGTTGTACTGCGCCAACACCCAGGGAAACGGCATGTTCGTCGGGATGCCGCCGCCGCCGAAATAGAGCACGCCGCCGTGGTATCCGCCCTCGAAGACCATCACCTTCTTGCGCTTCGTGAAGACGCAAGCGGTCGAGAGCGCCATCAAGTTCGCTTCGGTGCCGGAGTTGGTGAAGCGCACCTGCTTGACGGAGGGGAACCGCTGGCAGATGGCGCGGGCCAGCTTGGCCTCCATCACGGTGTGGCCGCCGAGGTTGATCCCGCCCGCCAGAGCCTTCTCCACGGCGGCGCGGATCTTCGGGTTGGAATGGCCGTAGATGCCGGCGGTGTACTCGCCCAGGAAGTCCACGTAGTCGTGCCCGTCCTCGTCCCACAGCCTGCAGCCCTCGCCGCGCGCGATGGCCAGCGGGAACGGGGACGTGAACAGGATCGAGCGCGTGTTGCCGCCGGGCATGACCGCGCAGGCTTCGGTATGCTTGGCGAAGCTCTTGGGGTTGCGCGCGAGGAAGGCCTGGCGCGCCTCGCTCAGGGCAGCCTCGATATCGACGTTCCGCGTGACGGTCTGGACCATGATGCGTGCTCTCTCCCCTTCCCCGCTGCTCCCTGCCCTGCCCGGCCAATTCAGGGCTTGCTCAGCAGGTCGATCAGGCTGGACGTGTCCCACCGCTTGCCGCCGCGCGCCTGGACCTGCGCGTAGAACTGATCGACGAGTGCCGTGACGGGCAGGCGCGCGCCGTTGCGCTTGGCCTCGTCGAGGCAGATCCCGAGGTCCTTGCGCATCCAATCGACGGCAAAGCCGAAGTCGAACTTTCCTGCCGCCATCGTCTTGTAGCGGTTCTCCATCTGCCAGGACTGCGCAGCTCCCTTCGAGATCGTGGCGACCAGCTTCTCGACGTCGAGCCCGGCCTTCTGGGCGAAGCTGATGCCCTCGGCGAGCCCCTGCACGAGGCCGGCGATGCAGATCTGGTTGACCATCTTCGCGAGCTGCCCGGCGCCGGGCGGCCCCATCAGGTTGCAGGCGCGGGCATAGGAATCGATGACCGGCTTGGCCTTGTCGAACGCCGCCTGCTCGCCGCCGCACATCACGGTCAGCACGCCGTTCTCGGCGCCTGCCTGGCCGCCGGAGACCGGCGCATCGATGAAATCGATGCCGTGCTTCTTGGCCTCAGCATGCAGCTCGCGCGCGACATTGGCCGACGCCGTCGTGTGGTCGATGAAGATGGTGCCCTTGGCCATGCCGGCGAAGGCGCCGTCCGGCCCGAGCGCGACGCTCCTCAGGTCGTCGTCGTTGCCGACGCAGCAGAAGACGATGGCGCAGCCGGCGGCCGCCTCGCGCGGCGTCGGCTTTGCCGGCCCGCCGTTCTTCTCGGTCCAGGATTTCGCCTTGGCCGCCGAGCGGTTGTAGACGGTGACCGCGTGGCCGCCCTTCTTGACCAGATGGCCGGCCATGGGGAATCCCATCACGCCGAGACCGAGAAACGCGACAGTCGCCATGAGAAACTATCCTCCCTGGTAGCGGGCAGCGTCGTGCCGCCCATCGTAGTGGCGCTGGCGCGCCCGCTCAATCGGCGACGCGGTGCTCCGGCGGAATGAGGAACGCCTGCAGCGAGCGCCAGGAATCCGGGTCCGCGGCCACCAGCAGCCCGCCTGACGTCTGGGCGAGACGGTAAGGCGCGCCATCGTGCCGGGCCGCATGCCCGCCTGCCTCCAGAACGGCGAGCGTCCCTGCGGCATGGTCCCAGGGCTTCGTGCGCCGGTACATCGAGAAATGCCGCTCGCCGCGCAGGAGGTCGAGATACTCGTGCCCCGCGCACATCAGCGTCTCGATCCCGCCGAGCCGGGCACGATGGGCCTCGACGTGCCGGCGCTGCTCGGGCGGCAGGAAGCGGACGACCGCGAAGCCGGTCATCGCCGACAACGGCACGTCCGCGGCGACGCGCAGCCGCTGCCCGGAGCCGGAGAAGGCGCCTGCCCCCTTCTCGGCGACGACGGTCGCGCCCCCGATCGGGTCATGCAGCCAGCCCTGGACGGTCTCGCCGCGATGCGCCAACGCGACCAGGACAGCGAAGCATGGCTTGCCTTGCGCGAAGTTCGCCGTGCCGTCGAGCGGATCGATGATCCAGACAGGATCGTCGGCGAGCAGGTTCGCGAGCGACGCTGGATCGGTCTCGACCGTCTCCTCGCCGACTACGCGGGAACCGGGAAGGAGGCATGTCAGGGCGGCGATGAGGCGGCGTTCCGACGATTCGTCCGCGACCGTCACGACTTGGCCCGGCGCCTTCTCCCGGACATCGCCGTCGCCGAGGCGCTTGAAGCGAGGCAGGATCTCCTGGGCCGCGACCTCCTCGATGGTCCGGCGCACCGCCAGCGGATCGACGCGAATCACGGTCCCATCCCTGGCTGGCTGCGCATCGGATCAGCAGGCCGGCTGGCCGGACAGGCGCCGGGCGAAGCGCGCCTGGTCGGCCGGGGAGAGGCCGACAACCATCCTTGCGCAGGTCTCTCCGTCAGTGCGCGCGATCACGCGCCCATGCTGGTACAGCCAAGCCATGGTCGCGCCATCCGCGAGCGGCACCTCGATCTCCACCTCGACCATCGTCGCCGCCAGCTTCGCCTCGATCATGGCAAGCAGCTGCGCGATCCCAGTCCCGTCGACGGCGGAGACGGCAACCGCATCCGGCGTCCGCGCGGCCAGCGCTTCGACGCTGTGCCGCTCGCCAGGCGCAAGCAGGTCGATCTTGTTCATCACCTCGATCATGGTCACGGACGCCAAGTCGATCTCGAGCGAGCGCAGGACTGACTCGACGTCAGAGCGCTGAGCCGCCGCGTGCGGGTCGGACATGTCGCGAACATGCAGCACGATGTCCGCCTCGCGCACCTCCTCGAGCGTGGCACGGAAGGCGGCCACGAGCTGGTGCGGCAGGTCGGAGATGAAGCCGACCGTGTCGGACAGGATCATGCGGCGCCCGCCGCCGAGCGCCACCCCGCGCATCGTCGGGTCGAGGGTCGCGAAGAGCATGTCCTTGGCCAGGACCTCGGCCGTCGTCAGGCGGTTGAACAGCGTCGATTTGCCCGCATTCGTGTACCCGACCAAGGCGACCACCGGGAACGGGACGCGCTGGCGCGCCTTGCGGTGGAGGCCGCGCGTGCGGACGACGGTCTCCAGCTCCTTCTTCAGGCGGATCATCCGCTCGTCGATCAGCCGTCGGTCGATCTCGAGCTGGGATTCGCCGGGGCCGGCGAGGAAGCCGCGGCCGCCGCGCTGGCGCTCCAAGTGCGTCCAGCTGCGCACCAAGCGCGAGCGCTGGTAGCTGAGCGCGGCGAGCTCGACCTGGAGCTGGCCCTCCTTCGTGCGCGCCCGCGCGCCGAAGATCTCCAGGATCAGCCCGGTCCTGTCGATGACCTTGCACGCCCAGGACTTCTCGAGGTTGCGCTGCTGGACCGGGGTCAACGCCGCGTCGATCACCACCAGGCCGATCTCGCGGTGCTCGATGAGGCCCTTCAGCTCCTGGACCGTGCCCTCGCCCAGCAGCGTTCCGGGCCGGCGCCTGTGCAGCTTGACGATCCGGCTCTCGACGACGTCGAGCTCGATCGCATGGGCCAGGCCGACCGCCTCGGCCAGGCGCGCTTCAGGCGGTCGTTCCGGCGCGGGCGGACGGCTTGCGGCCTGCTGCCGTCCGGGCCCGTCGGCACCAGTTGCGGGATCCGGGACATCCGAGCGGCCGCCGCCGCGAACCGCCGGGTGGAGCACCATGGCGCGCCGGGTTCGTGAATCGTCCCAGGCGACGCCCTTCGTCGCTCCTGCGCGATCGCTGCTCGCTTCGCCGGCGTCCTGATCTCCAGCGTCGCCAGGCTCGTCGCCAGGCTCGTCGCTAGTGTCCCTGCCCTGCATGCTCGTCACGCGCCACCCCTCGCGGTTCCGGTCGACAAGGCGCGCAGGGAAAGCTTCACCCCTCCTCGCCCTCTTTCTGGCCCTCGAACAAGGAAATGGGGACGCCCGGCATCACCGTCGAGATCGCGTGCTTGTAGACGAGCTGCGAATGCGCGTCGCGGCGCAACAGGATCGAGAAATTGTCGAACCAGGTGATGATCCCCTGCAGCTTGACGCCATTCACGAGGAACACAGTGACCGGGATCTTGCCCTTGCGGATGTGATTGAGAAAGACGTCCTGGACGTTCTGGCTTTTTTCGGATGACATCGACGCCGCCTGTTTTGCTGTTGTTGATCGCGTCGCTCCGGCCACCCGTCGGCACAGGACCTTGATGATCCCGGTGCCCGAGCGCCTCCCGCCGGTCGGCGCAATACGGCGAGCATGCCACCTGCCTGCCTCGGGAAACCACGAAAAAATGCGCCGCGAGCCGCCGCTTGCGCCGCACCGCGGTTCACCCCGAGCAGGTTGCAGCCGCTCGCAGCGCTCCCAGGTCGCGAAAGCATGCGGCCGGCGGCGCATGAGCAAGTTCGGCAGGATCGTCGGGCCCGTCGCCGACCAGGACCGGGGTGCATCCCGCCGCAGACCCGCAGACCATGTCGATGCCCGTATCGCCGACGAACCACGTCTCCGGTCCAGGCTCCAGGCCTCCGGCCGCAAGGGCAAGGCGAACGGGCGCCGGATCGGGCTTATCGCGCGCGGCATCGTCGGCTCCCACGAGGCGCCCGAAATACCCTGTCCAGCCAAGGTGGTCGGCTTCGGCGCGCAAGATGTCGCCGCGCTTGTTG
>JAEULF010000481.1 GCA_016793965.1 Alphaproteobacteria bacterium
AGCACCATGGCGCCGGCGCCGTCGCCGAACAGCACGCAGGTGTTGCGGTCGCTCCAGTCGAGGATGCGCGAGAAGGTCTCCGCGCCGATCACCAGCGCCGCCTGCGACTGCCCGGCCTTGATGAAGTTGTCGGCGACCGAGAGCGCGTAGAGGAAGCCGGAGCACACCGCCTGCACGTCGAGCGCGAAGCCCTTCCTGATGCCGAGCCCGGCCTGGACGCGGCAGGCGGTGGCGGGGAAGGTCTCGTCGGGCGTCGCCGTCGCCAGCACGATGCAGTCGATCTCGCCTGCCTTGACCTTGCCGGCATCGAGCGCCGCCTGCGCCGCGCGCAGCGCCAGGTGCGAGGTCAGCTCGCCCTCGGCCGCGACATGGCGCTGGCCGATGCCCGTGCGCTGGCGGATCCACTCGTCCGTCGTGTCGAGCCTCTGCGCCAGCTCGGCATTGGTGACGACGCGCGCCGGCAAGGCGCCGCCGCAGCCGGCGACAACGGACCTGATCATCGTGCCCCGCGTCCTGTCACACTGCCACCGCCGCCACCGGGCCGCCGCCGCCCGTCATGTCGCGCTGGGCGCGGATGCGGTCGAAGTCCTCGCGGATCTTCGCCAGCAGCCCCTCGCGCGCCATGTCGACCGCGACCGCGACGGCGTTCGCGAAGCCGATCGCGTCGGTGCCGCCGTGGCTCTTCACGACGATGCCGTTCAGGCCCAGGAACATGGCGCCGTTGTAGCGGCGCGGGTCGAGCCGCGCGCGCATCTTGTTGAAGGCGCTGCGCGCCAGCACGTAGCCGAGCTTGGCGATGATCGAGTTCTTGAAGCTCTGGCGCACGTACTCGCCGACCAGCTTCGACGTGCCCTCCGCCGTCTTCAGCGCGACGTTGCCGGTGAAGCCGTCGGTGACCACGACATCGACCGTGCCGCCGGCGATGTCCGTGCCCTCGATGAAGCCGCGATAGCGCATCGGCATGGACGCGGCGCCGAGGATGCCGTTGGCCTCGCGCAGCGCGTCGTTGCCCTTCATGTCCTCCGAGCCGACGTTGAGGAGGCCCACGGTCGGCTCGGGCAGCGCCAGCACGGTGCGCGCGAAGACCTCGCCCATGACCGCGAACTGCACGAGGTTCTGGGCGTCGCACTGCACGTTGGCGCCGAGGTCGAGCATGGCGCACTCGCCGCGCTGGGTCGGGAACAGGCCGGCGATGGCGGGCCGCGTGATACCGGGCAGCGTGCGCAGCGCCACCTTGGCCATGGCCATCAGCGCGCCGGTGTTGCCGGCCGAGACCACGGCCATGGCGCGGCCGGCCTCGACCGCGTCGATCGCGCGCCGCATGCTGGAGTTGCGGCCCTGGCGCAGGGCCACGGCCGGCTTGGCGTCGCCGGTGACGACGTCGTCGGTGTGGTCGATGGTGGTGACGGCCTCGAGCTTCGGGTGCTCCTTGAGCAGCGCCCGAAGGCGCTCCTCGGGGCCGCACATCAGGAAGCGCACGTCGGGGTGGCGGACGCGCGCGATGCTCGCCCCCTTCACGACGCTTTCCGGTGCATGGTCGCCGCCCATGGCATCAAGGGCGACGATCAACTCCCTGCTCACGGCACTCCGCCTCCCTGGTGACCGGCCCGGACAAGCGGCGCCTCGGGGCTCATCGTCCCGGCGTCGCCACGGGCGATCGCCCGCGGTCCGCCCTGGTCAAGCGCCCCGCCGCAGCCTCAGGCGGCCTCCGGCTTCACGACCTCGCGCCCATCATAATAGCCGCAAGCGCCGCAAACGTGGTGCGGCCGCTTCAGCTCGCCGCAGTTCGGGCACTCGATCGCCATCGTCGTCTTGAGGGCGTCGTGCGCGCGGCGCATGTTGCGGGCGGAGCTGGTCTTTCGGTTCTGCTGGACGGCCATGACTATGGGCTCGCAAGATTCGGGGGTCAAAAGGACCCGGTTAGATAGACGAAGCGCACCCCTGGGGCAAGAACGAATGGCGGCCGACCGCGCGATCGCTCGCGCGTTCGGGGCCGCCCCGGCACGCCGGCCGCCGGGAACCGCGCGCCGGGAACTGCCTGTTCGTCCCTTGAACGCATGAGGCGCGAGCAAGAGAAGCGGGCCTGAGCGGACAGCGGCGCGGCAGTCACGCCGGACCTCCCCGCTTCTTGCCCCTTCGGTTCTCGCTCTCCCGCTTCCCGCCCGCCCGCGCGCCGCTGCCTTGCAGAGTCGACAGCGCCTGGAAAGGCGATGCCCGCGCAGGCTCGCGCGCGCCCTCGCCCGGCGCGATGCCGGAGCCGTCGTCGCTGCTGACCGTCACGTCCGACACGCCGGCGGCGGCGAGAGCGGCGGCCAGGGCCGCGCCCGGCGCCCGCGGAAAGGGATCGAGCGCCAGCGAGAGATGCTGCGCCACCAGCTCGCCCAGGTCGATGACGTCGCCGTCGTAAGGCTCGACGGGGTCGGTGTCGTCGTCGGCGCCGAGCACCCCGAGATCGTGGCCGGCCGGGTCCTCCGGCGTCGCCTCGACCAGCGCGCGCGGCGCGAAGAGCGCGACGAAGCGCGCGGCGCATGTCGCCGGCACGGGCTCCATGCTGACGACGCAGCGCTGGACCACCGCAGCATCGAGCGAGCCCTCGACGCGCACGCGCGCGACGCCCGGCCCGGCGACGCGGCGCAGGGTCAGAGCGGCGCTCAGCGCCTCGACGGCCTCAAGATCGAGGCGGCGGGCGAGCGCGGCGCGCTCCTCCGCCGTCGCGGCGATCGCGACGCGGCGCGGCGCCCGATCGAGGTCGCCGACCGCGACAGGGCGAGGCAGTTCCGGAGCCGGCTCGGGTGCGGCACCCGGCGACGCTGGCGGCGGGACCTCAGCCGGCATCGCCGGCCTCCGCGGTCGATCGCGCGCCGGGCACGGGAAGCGGCGGCAAGGGCAGCCGGCCCGCCGCCAAGTCCGCGAGCGGGCTGCCGGACAGCGCCGCCGCCGCTTCGCGGAGATACGCCGCGACGGCGGCGACCTGGCCCGGATCGGGCGCAGCGACGGTGCCGTAGAGATTGCGCCGAAGCGCCGCCTGCAGCGCGTCTTCCGCCGCGCCCGCCGCCCCGGCCGGGCCGGCGGTCGCGGCACCGCCAGGCGCGTCGAGCCCGGCGTCATAGGCGGCGATCCGGCCGTTCATCGCCTTGGCCATGTCCTTCACCCGCCGGCCGACGCCGAGATCGCCGGCCCCCATCTCGCGCAGGGACCGATCGAAGTCGCGGATCAGGACATCGACCAGATCCTGCGCCAGCGCGCGCTCGGCGCGCCGTGCCGGATCGTCAGGTGCGGCCCGCAGCCGGCGCAGCGCCAGCCAGGCATGCAGCGCCACCGCCTCGAAGCGCCCGTCCAGGCTGTCGGGCACGCCGAGCGCCACGAACAGCGCCGGCCGGCGCGCCGCAGCGACGATCGCCGCATGCAGGGCCTGAGCGCCCGACCGCTGCCGCGCCCCTTCCTGCGCCTCCGAGCCGAGCCATGAGCGCAGCGTCGCCAGCATCCTGCCCCTCCCCCGCGGTCGCCAGCCCCAGCTCCCGGCCGACGAATTATCGTCAACGATCCGTTGACAGATCGAGCGCAATCTTTTCCTTACTCCATTCTTGCCGGTGCCGCCGCACCGGCCACGGGCCATGGCCCCGGCTGCCCGGCCGGGCGCTGGCCAGAGCGCTGCAGGAGCGACGCCATGAGCACGGTCACGCGCCAGCCGACGTCACGGCCCCGGTCCTCGCAGCGCGCCCGCCCTCGGGGCTACGCTGCGCCGCGTCTCGCGTCCCTGGCGCTCGCGCTGCTGCTCGCCGCATGCGGCGGCATCGTCGAGCAACGCGGCACGATACCGGAGAAGGAGACGATCTCCGAGCTGCGCCCGGGCCTGCACCGGCGCGAGGACGTCGCCGCGGCGCTCGGCTCGCCCTCGACCGTCGCCACCTTCGACCCGAACATCTGGTACTACATCGGCACGACGTCGAAGCGCGTCGCGTTCTTCAATCCCGACGTGCAGGAGCAGCAGGTGCTGATCGTGCGCTTCGACGACCAGGGCACGCTGGATTCGATCCGCCGCCTCGACAAGACCGACGGCCGCGAGATCACCATGGTCAGTCGCACCACGCCGACCGCCGGCCAGAGCATCACCTTCCTGCAGCAGGTCCTCGGCAACATCGGCCGCTTCGACCCGGATAGCGGCAAGACGCCGGGCGGAACCGGCTCGCCGACGCCGAGCGGCCGGCGCAACTGAGGCGGCGCGCCGCCCGTTATTGCAGCAGCGCCAGCACCTCGACGGCGAGCGCCTCGATCTCCTCGCCCGCCTTGCCCGGCCGCTGCTCCTCCACGATGGCGCGGCCGCGCAGCAGCGACGCCGCCAGGCTGGCGCGGTTGCCGACCGGCGTGCGCGCCACCGCTGCGCCAAGGGCGGCGATCTCCGCCGTCATCGCGGCAGCCAGCGTGCCGCGCGGCGGCACGCGGTTGAGGACGATCAGCACGCGGCGGCCTTCGTCCTTCGCGAGGCCGAGGGTCGGGCGGGTGGCCCAGACGTCCATCGGCGTCGGCTGCACGGGAACCAGGACGAGATCGGCGACGCGCACGGCGAGCCGCGTCTCCGTCTCCATGTGCGGCGGGCTGTCGACCACGACGAGGTCGTGCGCCTGCGCCAGCCGCCGCACCTCGGCCTCCAGCCGCCAGCCCGCGACCTGCGCGTGGGTGACGGCGGCGCTCCCGTCCGGCCCCGCCTTTCTGCCGTTGCGGACAGCCGCCCAGGCCGAGAGGCTCCCTTGCGGGTCGATGTCGAGAGTGGCGACGCGTCGCCCGAGCTTCGCCCAGGCGACGGCCAGATGGACGGCCAATGTGGTCTTGCCGGCTCCGCCCTTCTGCTGGGCGAGCGTGACGATGCGACCGGCCATGAACGCCTCCCCCTGAGGCGGACAGCTTGGCACCCGGCAGCGCCGGGGGGCAAGCCGTGGACGATGCCCGCACTGGCAGCGTGTCGCCCGCCCGGCTCTCCGCTTGCTCCGGTCCGCCGGGCGGGCCAAGCCTCGCAGGGACTGCCCGCGCCCGGGCCGCTCATCCCCGGATTGTCCGCCCCTGGCCGCGCGCGCGCGGGCATGCGATAGGGCGGCATGGATGCCGATCCCGACACGATCGCGCGCGCCGGCGCGCTGCTGCGCCAGGGCCGCCTCGTCGCGATCCCGACAGAGACCGTCTACGGCCTCGCTGCGGATGCCACGAATGACGAGGCCGTCGCGGCGATCTTCGCAGCCAAGGACCGGCCGCGCTTCAATCCGCTGATCGTGCATGCGCCCGATGCCGCCGCCGCGCTGGCCCTGGTGCGCGCCGACGCGCGTGCGCGTCGGCTGGCCGATGCTTTCTGGCCGGGCCCCCTGACGCTGGTCCTGCCCCGCGCCGCGGGCTGCCCGGTGTCGCTGCTCTGCTCCGCCGGGCTCGATAGCCTGGCCGTGCGCGTTCCGGCGCATCCCGTCGCGACCGCCGTGCTGCGTGCCGCAGGAACGCCGGTCGCCGCGCCGAGCGCCAACCGCTCCGGCCGCGTCAGCCCGACCACGGCCGCGCATGTGCGCGCGGAGTTCCCGGATGCGGCCGGCGGGCGCCTCGCTCTGGTCGTCGATGGCGGGCCCTGCCCCGTCGGCGTCGAGTCGACCGTGCTCGACCTGACAGAATCGGAGGCGCGGTTGCTCCGCCCGGGCGGAGCGCCGGCAGAGGCGATCGAGGCAGCGCTCGGCGCACCGGTGCTGCCCGCCCCGCCCGATATGTTGGACGACGGCGACGGAGAAAGCGCGCGCGCGGGCGCGCTCAAGTCGCCGGGCCTGCTCGCCAGCCACTATGCGCCGGCGCGGCCAGTGCGGCTCGTCGCCTGGGGCGAGCCCCCACGCCCCCATGGTCCCCGCGAGGCGCTGCTTGCCTTCGGTCCGGCCGACGCCGCCGGGTTCGTATGCGTCGAGCGGATCGGCGCCGAGGGCGACCTCGCGCAGGCGGCCGCGCGGCTGTTCGCTGCGATGCGCGCTCTGGACCGGCCGGGGATCGACCGCATCGCTGCCATGCTCGTGCCGGAGACGGGGCTCGGGCGTGCCATCAACGACAGGCTGCGGCGCGCCGCGGCACCGCGCTGACGGCGTCGATCTCGCCGCCTTTCGGCCTACGGCCGAAGTCCGATACTCTCGCCTGCGCCGATCGCTTATCTGTCGCCGGTGCCAGAAAGACGGCTTGCTGCCGGACGGCGACAAGCGCCCCAACCTAGATGCGAGCCCCACCGTGCCCACAGTCCCGAAGCTCCGTCGCGCGCTGCTCCAGGCGATCGGCGTCACTGCCGCGATCCTTTGCGCTCCAGCCGCCGCCTGGCCGGAGGAGGCCACGATCGGCGGCACCGGCGGCGCCTTGGGCTTGGCTAGAGCGCTGGGCGCCGATTTCTCCGCCGCGTCGCCCGCCGACAACCTGAAAGTCTTGCCGAGCCTCGGCAGCACCGGCGCCATGCGCGCCCTGCTCGACGGCGCGATCGACCTCGGCCTCAGCGCGCGGCCTCTGGAACCGGCGGAAGCCGCACGGGGCGCGCGCGAAGTTGCTTGCGTCCGCACGCCGCTGGCGTTCGTCAGCTCCTTGGAAAGCGCGCGCGCGATCGAGGTCGCCAGACTGCCCGCGCTCTTCGCGGACCCCCGCCCGACCTGGCCGGACGGCTCGCCGCTGCGCATCATCCTGCGCACGCGGCTCGACGCCGACACGAACTACCTGATCAGCGTCGTTCCCGGCCTGAGCGCAGCCGTCGAAGCTGCGCGCCGGCGCCCGGAGAGCCCTTCGGCGGCGACGGACCAGGACAACATGGAGCTCGCGGCCATGGTGCCGGGCTCTCTGACGCAGGCGACTCTGGTTCAACTTGTCACCGAAGGGATCAAGCTGCGCGTCCTCGCGGTCAACGGCATCATGCCGTCGGTCGAGACCCTCGAGTCCGGGCGCTATCCCCTCGTTCGCCGCCTCTGCATCATCGCCGGCCAGAGCGTCTCGGGCGTCGCGCAGCGCTTCGTCTCGCATGTGCTCTCGCAACGTGGCGCGAGCATCCTGCGAGAGAGCGGCGGCCTGCCGACCCCCGTGTCGGCGCGATGAACGCGCCGAGCGCGCCTCCGCCGGCTACCCTGGACCATGTGGCACGCCGGCTGCGGACGATCGCCCTGATCCTGGGCCTCGTCGTCGCCGTGCTGATCACGGCAGGCACGTTCGCCTATGCCTATCGCGGCGAGGCGCAGACGGTCTCCCTGCGCGCCAACCTCCTGGCCAACCGCCTGTCGCGCTACGTCTACGTGCATGGCGACCACTGGCGCTACACCCAGGCCCGGATCGCCGACTTGCTCAGCGAGGACGAGGCGCTCGCGCAAGGCCACGCCGTCGTCATCCGCGATCGCGACGGCCGGGAGATCCTCACCCTCGGCGCGATGCCTGCATGGCCGGCGCTCAGAGTGCAGCGCGAGTTCGCTGTCCGCGCACGGACAGTCGGCTCGGTCGAGCTGCGCGAGAACATCAACGACGTGCTTGCCTCGACGGTGGTCGCGGCGATGCTCGGCGCGCTGCTGGGCTTCCTGACGACCCTGGCGGTCGACGTGCTGCCGATGCGCCTGATCAGGCGCGCCCTTGCGGCGCTCGAGGAGCGCACCGCGTCGCAGGTCGCGGCCGAGGATGCCCGCGCCGAGGCCGAGCGGGCCAACCGGGCGAAGTCCGCCTTCCTCTCGAACATGAGCCACGAGCTGCGCACGCCGCTCAACGCCATCCTCGGTTTCGCGCAGCTCCTGGAGATGGGCATCGGCGGGCCGAAACTGGCTGACAGCCAGCGCGGCTACGTGCGGGACATCATGACAGCCGGCAGCCATCTGCGCCTGCTGGTCGACGAGGTTCTCGACCTCGCGCGCATCGAATCCGGCGCGATCCAGGCGCGGCGCGAGCTCGTGGCGCTGGCCCCGGCGATCGCCGAGTGCATAGCGCTGGTCGAACCGGATGCCAAGGCGCGCGCCATCGCGATCGCCGCGGAGCCGGACCTCGGAAGCGCCGTCGTCGCAGACGGCCACCGGCTGCGGCAGGTCGTCGTCAACCTCCTGTCGAACGCCGTGAAGTACAACCGCGACGGCGGGGAGATTCGCTTGACCGTGGCCCCGGCCGACGGAGAAGCCCTGCGGCTCACCGTCGCCGACACCGGCCCGGGCATCGCGCGCGAGAAGCAGGCTGCGCTCTTCCAGCCCTTCAGCCGACTGGGCGCCGAGCGGACGGCGATCCCCGGCACAGGGATCGGCCTCGCGCTTGCCAAGCGCTACGTCGAGGCGATGGGCGGCCGGATCGGCGTCGACAGCGACGAAGGCACGGGGGCCCGCTTCTGGATCGAGCTGCCGCGGGCGCCGGCGCCGGCCTGACGAACGGCAGCGCGCACCTTACCGCCGCCCGAGATCCTTGATCGCGCGCTCGGCCGCGTTGTGCCCGGGCGCGCCGCTGACGCCGCCGCCTGGATGCGCGCCGGAGCCGCAGAGATAGAGCCCGGCGACCGGCGTCGCGTAGCGCGCCGCCTTGGGGTGCGGGCGCAGGCTGAAGATCTGGTCGAGATCGTGACGGCCGTGGAAGATGTCGCCCTCGGTCAGTCCCAGCACGCGCTCCAGGTCGAGCGGCGAGAGCACCTGGCGGGCGACGGTGATCGCCGGCAGGTTCGGCACGTGCCGCGCCACTGCGGCCAGGATGCGGTCGGCCACCTCCTCCTTCAGATCGTCCCAGCTGCGCCCGCCGGCCAGCTTGTATGGGTAGTACTTGCAGAGCAGGCTCATGACGTGATGGCCCGGCGGCGCCAGGCTGTCGTCGAGCGCCGAGGCGACCTGCATGTTGACGTAGGGCTCGGCCGGGATCTCGCCGTCCTGGGCGCGGCGCCAGGCCTCCTCCGCACCGCGGCGCGAGGGCAGCAGCGTGATCGCCGTGCCGAGCGCGTGGTCGCCGTCGGCCTCCGACAGGCCGGCGAAGCGCGGCGCGCCGCTGAGCGCCAGGTTCATGCGCAGGGAGGCGTGGCCCATGCGCCAGCGCTCGATGTGGTCTGCGAAATCGGCATCCAGGTGCTCGCGCCCGACCAGCGTCAGAAAGGTGCGCTTGGGATCGGTGTTCGCCAGCACGGCGCGCGCCGCGATGGCCTCGCCGCTTTCCAGCACGACGCCCGTGGCGCGGCCAGACTCGACGGCGATGCGCGCGACCGGGGCAGCGGTGCGGATCTCGACGCCGCGCTCGCGCGCCGAGGCTGCCATCGCCTGGGTGATGGCGCCCATGCCGCCCTTCGCCACGCCCCACTTGCCGCGCCGCCCGTCGAGCTCGCCCAGCACGTTGAGGAAGAACGGAATGGCCGAGCCCGGCGCGCGCAGGCTGGCGTAGTTCGAGGAGACGCAGTGCACGGCCATGATCTGGCGCATCTGCTCGCCCTCGAACCAGCGCGCCATCAGCTCGTCGGCGCTGAGGGTGAAGAGCTGGGTGAGGAAGTGCCGGTCGTCAGCATCGAGCTTGCGCAGGCCGCCGGCGATCCGCAGGCCCGCCCAGAGCGACTCCCAGCCCCCGGCGAGGTCGGGCGGCGGGCGCAGGATCTGGTCGCGCACCACGTCGCCGACCCGTGCCAGCCGCGCGCGCAGCCGCTTGAGCGAATCCCAGTCGCGGTTGGAGAAGCGCCCGACCTGCGCCTGGTCGTGCGCCTCGTCGCCGGTGAACAGCACGACCTGGCCCTCGCCCAGCAGCTCCAGCGCGCCGCGATAGGGGATGAGCTGCAGCCCGTGCCGCTTGAGCTCGAGATCGGCGATGATCTCCGATCGCAGCAGGCTGACCGTGTAGGAGGCCAGCGAGTTGCGGTAGCCGGGATGGAACTCCTCTGTCACCGCCGCGCCGCCGA
>JAEULF010000099.1 GCA_016793965.1 Alphaproteobacteria bacterium
ATCTTGCGGCCCGTCAGGACGTAAGCGTCGCCGTCGGCGCGCGCGCGCGTGCGCAGGGCAGCCAGGTCGGAGCCGGCGTCGGGCTCGCTCATGCCGATGCAGAACGGCGTCTCGCCCCTGATGATGCCGGGCAGGAAGCGCCGGCACTGCTCTCGCGTGCCGTAGCGCAGCAGCAAGGGCCCGCTCTGGCGGTCGCCGATCCAGTGCGCGGCGACCGGCGCGCCGGCCGCCAGCAGCTCCTCCGTCACCGCGAAGCGCTCGAGCATCGTCCGCCCGCCGCCGCCGAAGCTGCGCGCCCAGGTCATGCCGATCCAGCCGCGCGCGCCGACGGCGCGGCTGAACGGCTCCGAC
Organism: Alphaproteobacteria bacterium; assembly: GCA_016793965.1. Taxonomy (GTDB): domain Bacteria; phylum Pseudomonadota; class Alphaproteobacteria; order JAEULF01; family JAEULF01; genus JAEULF01. The sequence goes on from JAEULF010000099.1 coordinate 352, forward strand.
CAATGGGTCGCGAAGTCGCCGCCTGGCGCCCAAAGCCCGGCATCGCGAGTCTCGGCGAGGAAGCGCCTGACCTCTGCGCGCAGCTCTTCCGCTTCCGGCGGCAGCACCGTCGGGGCGAAGCGGAACGGCCCGGTCATGCGCCGGGGCACCTCTGCAGCGCGCGCATGCGGGCAAGTGTGGCGCAGCCGCCGCCGCGGGGCTAGCGTGGCCGCTACGCGCGGGGTGCGCGGGAGGATTGCGCCCATGACGCCGGACAAGGTGCTCGAGCAGCCGGCGCGCGTGCTGACGCAGCAGCAGCGCGAGGCGTATTTCGCGAACGGCTATGTCGTCGCCGAGCGCGTGATCCCCGAGGATTGGCTGGCGCGGCTGCGGGACGCCAATGCCGCGATGGTCGAGCGCAGCCGCGCGCTGACCCAGTCGGACGGCGCCTACGTCCTGGAGGCCGGGCACAGCGCCGCGACGCCGCGGCTGAAGCGGCTGTCGAGCCCGGTCGACCACCATCCCGCCTACTGGGAGATCGCGTCGCGCTCGCCGATCGCCGACGCCGCTGCCGACGTCGTCGGGCCCGACGTCAAGTTCTTCCACGCCAAGCTCAACTTCAAATGGGCGGCGGGCGGACAGGAGTTCCAGTGGCACCAGGACATCCAGGCCTGGCCGCACACCAACTACTCGCCCGTCACGATCGGCCTCTACATCGACGACGTCGACGCGGCGCAGGGCCCGCTGATGTGCGTGCGCGGCAGCCACAAGGGCAGGCTGCACAGCATGTACGACCGCGAGGGCAAGTGGGTGCTGCGCGTGCCCGAGGAGGAGATGGCGAAGGTCCGGCCCGAGGAGATCGACGTGCTGACCGCTCCGGCCGGCTCGCTCGTGCTGCTGCATTGCCGCACGGTGCACGGCTCCAAGCGCAACGAATCGCCGCGCGGCCGCCCCTTCCTCCTCAACGTCTATTCCTCAGCCGACGCCTTCGCCTATGCCGGCAACCCGCTGCCCAGCCGCTACGCCGGCGCCATCGTGCGCGGCAAGCCGGCGCTCTGGGCGCATCACGATCCCGAGCCCTGCGAGATCCCGCCGGACTGGACGAAGGGCTATGTCGGCCCCTGGGCGCACCAGAACCGGCAATCGACGGACGCAAGGCCGGGCGGGTATTGAGCGGGAACGCTTGGACGTCCGTCGCCGGTCGGCGCACCTGAACGGAAGGCGACGGCGCATGGGAGCAGGCGAGCCACGAAGCGCTTCCGCCTTCCGGCGCACGCTGCTTCTCGTGCTCCTGCCCTTCGGCGCCGCGTACTTCCTCTCCGGCTTCTACCGCAGCATCAACGCCGTGATCGCGCCGGAGCTGGTGCGGACCTTCGCCCTCGGCCCGGCGGAGCTCGGCCTGCTGACCGCCACCTACTTCCTGACCTTCGGCCTGTTCCAGCTGCCGATGGGCGTGCTGCTCGACCGCTTCGGGGCGCGGCGCGTGCAGGCTTGCCTGGTGGCGACCTGCGCGCTCGGCTCCGTCGTCTTCGCGCTCGGCGACAGCGTCGCGGCCCTGGCAATCGGGCGCGGCCTGATCGGGCTCGGGCTCGCCGGCGGCCTCATGGCGGCGTTCAAGGTCATGGCGGTCTGGCTGCCGCGCCAGGTCCTGCCGATGGCGAATGGCTGCTTCATGGTGTTCGGCGGGCTCGGCATCCTGTCGGCGACGCGACCGGCCCAAGCGGCGCTGGACGTCATGCCGTGGTCCGGCATCTTCCTCGCCATGGCCGCCGTCGCGGCATCGATCGCCGCCGCGATCTGGCTCGTCGTGCCGGAGCAACCGGAGGAGGCAGCCGCGCGCCCGACGCGGATCGCCGACCTCGCCCAGGGCGTCGCGCGGATCTATGGCGATCGGCAGTTCTGGCGCTACGCCCCGGTCAACGTCGTGTTCTTCGCCGTCGGCAGCGCGCTGCAGACGCTCTGGGCCGCACCCTGGTTGCGCGACGTCGCGGGCTATGGCCGGGTCGACGTCGGCAACGCTCTGATGGCGATGGCCGTCGCCTTCGCGGCCGGCGCCGTGCTCGGCGGCCTGACCGCGGAGGCGCTGCGCCGGCGCGGCCTGCACGAGGATTGGACGGTCGGCGGCGCAGCGGTGCTGTGCATGCTCGCCCATGGCGGGCTTATGCTGGAGATCCCTTGGCTGGTGCCCGTGTGCTGGGTCGCCATGAGCCTGACCTATATCGTCGTCAGCCTGTCCTATGCGACATTGACCAATTGGTTCGCGCCGGCGCTTGCCGGCCGCGTCAACGGCTGCATGAACACGCTCGTCGTGACCGGCACGTTCCTGTGCCAATACGCGATCGGCGGCGCCATCGGGCTGTTCCCGGCGACGGCAGCCGGCTACGCGCCGGACGCCTACCGCGTCACGTTCGCCGTCCTGATCGCGCTGGAGATCGCGACCTTCGCGTGGTTCCTGCTCGGCCGGCCGCGGGGTCAGGGCTCCAGCACGTAGCGCCCGGGCGCCGGTCCCAGGGACGGATACCGGTCGGCGCCCAGGCGCGGCGGCGCGCCAGGCGGGCCGGAGCGCGCGGCGAGCCATTCCTGCCAGCACGGCCACCAGGACCCCGGCCGCGGCGGCGTCGCCGCGTACCAGGCATCGGAATCGCGGTACGCGGCGCCGAGCTTCTGCTCGGCGAAGCGGAACACGCGGTTGGAGCGGCCGGGCTCGCTGACGATGCCGGCGTTGTGCCCGCCGGTGGTGAGCAGGAACCCGACATCGGTGTCGGCGAGCAGGTGCATCTTGTAGACCGAGCGCCAGGGGGCGACGTGGTCGGTCTCGGTGGCGACGGCCATGACAGGCACGCGGATGTCCGTCAGCGCCACCGTGCGGCCGTCGACCCGGTAGCGGCCGGCCGCCAGGTCGTTGTTGAGGAAGATGCGGCGCAGGTACTCGCTGTGCATGCGGTAGGGCATGCGCGTCGCGTCCGCGTTCCACGCCATGAGGTCCGTCAGCGCCGCCCGCTCGCCCTTCAGGTACTGCTCGACCATGCGCGACCACACCAGGTCGTTCGAGCGCAGGAGCTGGAACGCGCCGGCCATCTGGCGGGTGTCGAGCGTGCCCTGCTCCCACATCACGTCCTCGATATAGGAGACCTGGCTCTCGTTGATGAACAGCATCAGCTCGCCCGCCTCGGCGAAATCGGCCTGGGCGGCGAGCATGGTCAGGCTGGCGAGGCGCTCGTCGCCGTCGCGCGCCATGGCAGCGGCGACGATCGCCATCAGCGTGCCGCCGAGGCAGTAACCGCAGGCATGCACCTTGCGGCCAGGCACGATGGCGCCGATCGCGTCGAGCGCCGCCATCGGCCCGAGCCGGCGGTAGTCTTCCATGCCGACGTCGCGCTGCTCGGGGCCCGGGTTGCGCCAGGAGACGACGAACACGGTGTGCCCCTGCTCGACCAGCCAGCGCACCAGCGAGTTCTGCGGCGACAGGTCGAGGATGTAGTACTTCATGATCCAGGCCGGCACGATCAGGATCGGCTCAGGCCGCACCGTCGCCGTCGCAGGCGCGTACTGGATCAGCTCCATCAGCTCGTTGCGCAGCACCACCTGGCCCGGCGTGGCCGCGACCTCGCGCCCCGGCCGGAACGCCTCGGCGCCGACCGGCGGCTTGCCGGCGACGCCAAGCTGCCAATCCTCCAGGAAGTTGAGCGCGCCGCGCCAGAAGTTCATGCCGCCCTGCTCGGCCGTGATCTTCAGGATCTCCGGGTTGCTCCACGGGAAGTTGGAGGGCGAGGCGACATCGAGGAGCTGGCGCGTGGCGAAGGAGACGATGTCCTCGGATTTCGGCGCGACGCCGCGCACGCCGTGGGTCGCGTTGTGCCACCACTGCTGCACCAGCAGGAAGGACTGCCAGGCGTAGCTGAACGGCGGCTGCTGCCAGGGCTCTGCGCGGAACCGCTTGTCCTGCGGCAGCGGCTCGATGCAGCAGGCCTGCTCCCGGTCGACCGCGGAGCGCGCTGCGTAGAGGAAGAACCGCACGGCCTTGCGCGCGGCCTTCTCGACCAATGCCGCCTGGCGCCCGGGCGAGTTGGCGAGGTGGACGCCCCAGTCGAGGAAGGCAAGCGCCAGGGCAGCCGGCGAGATCGATGCGGTCAGGCGGGCCTGAGCCGCGTGCGTCAGGCGGTCGAAGCTCTCGTAGCGCGCCATTTCAGGCGCATGGTCGGCGACGGCATCGGGCGCCGACAGGGCGAGCTGCGCCGGCGCAAGCTGGGGAACGGCGCGCCGATCTGCCATGATGTCCTCCTGGGATGAGCGCTCCCGATAGCAGCGGGCGGCGGACGAGCGCCTTGAGCAGGATCAACGCTGCTGCTGATCGTTTACGGATGCCGGCTAGCCTGGCCGCTGCCGCTGCCGCCGGAGGGTTCCATGCGCGCCAGGCTGCCGTTGCTCTTCGCCCTCGTCGCCGGGCTGATGGCCGCGTCCCCCTCCGTCGCGGACGAGGACGCGGACGACGTCGCGACGATCCGCGATTCCTTCCGCCGCGCTGCCGAGGCGCAGCGCGCGGCGGACGAAGCTTTGCGGCTTGCCGTCGAGTCCGCGCGCGCCGCCGAGGAGGCCAGCCGACGCGCGGCGGAGACCGGCCGGCGCGCGGCCGAGGCCGCCAAGCGCGCCGAGGAAGCAGAGCGCATCGCCGCGGAGGCGCGCCGCCGCTCCGAGGAGGCCGAACGCCGTTCAGGTACGGTGCGGCGCTAGGTCCGGGACCGGATCGCCGACAGCGTCGCGACCAGCGCCAAGCCGCAGACGATCGCCGCACCTGTCGGCAGGTCGAGGGCCGCCGAGGCGCCGAGGCCGATCGCGAAGCCGAGAGCGCCAGCCGCCGCCGGCCAGCCAAGGGCGAGTCCTCGCCCCGCGAACCGGCCGGCCATCGCCGGGAGGACCAGGGTGGCGAAGACCAGGAGCACGCCGGCGACCTGCACCGACGCCGTCACCGTGAGCGCGAGCACCGCATAGAAGGCGAAGCGTCGCCGCTCGAGATCGAGCGCCGCGCGCGCCCAGACCACCGCAACGCCGAGCCCGCCGAGGACGGCGAGCTGCGCCTGCGAGACCCAGAGGATCTGGCCGACCAGCAGGTCCTTCAGGTGCTCCGCCGCGTGCGCGCTCTGGCTGAGGATGAGCACCTCGGCGCTGGCCGCAGCCGCGAAGAGCGATCCGATGACAGCCTCTTGCAGCGCCGGCCAGCGGGCCTCGCTGGCCACCAGCAGCGCCGCCGCGCCCAGCGCCGCGCCGACGGCGATCGCCTGGGCCGCCGGCCCGCCGGTCTCCCAGCCGAGCGCCGCCGCCACCACCAGGCCGAGGCCGGCGACCTGCGCCACCGCCAGATCCACGAACACGATGCCGCGCTCCAGGACGAGCTGGCCCAGCGGCACATGGCTGAGCAGCATCAGCGCGCCGGCCAGCGCCGCCGGCCACAGCACGTCCGCATGGCTCTCGAACTCTGCGATCACCCAGCGTCCTTCACGGCAGCGAGCAGCAGGCGCACCGTCTCGTCGAACAGGCCGATGACGTCGGTCGCGCCAGGACTGCCGCCGACCGTGAAGGGCAGCGTCACGAGGGGGATGCCCGTGCGCTGCGCGACGAACGCTGCCGCTCGCGGATCCTCGTAGGCAGCGACAAGGATGGCGCGCGCCCGCTGGCGCGGCAGATCGACCAGGAGCTGCGCGAGGTGTCCGCTGCCCGGCGGTATGCCGGGCCTCGGCTCGACGGCGGCGACCTCCTTGAGCCCCAGCCAATCCAGGAGATAGGCCCAGTTCTTGTGCGCCACCGCGACCGGCACGCCGCGCAAGGGGGCTGCTGCCGCTTCCCAGCGCGCCATGGCCGCGTCGAGGTCGGCGAGGAACCGGCGTGCGCGCGCCTCATGCGCGGCGGCGTGCGCGCCGTCGAGGACCGCAAGCCTCTGGGCAAGCGCCACCGCGACCAGGCGCAGCCGGCGCGGGTCGGTCTGGATGTGCGGGTTGCCGGCCGCATGCACGTCGCCATCGGCCCGATCGAGCCGCTCGGGCTTCTCCAGGAGCGCGCCGACGAAGTCCGTCGCCTCAAAGAACCCGAGACGGCCGGGATTGACGTCGGGATTGTTGGCCTGGCGCTGCAGGACGGGCAGCCAGCCGACCTCCAGCTCCGCCCCCGTGCAGACCGCGAGATCGGCGCGGCGCAGGCGCGCGACAAGCGCCGGGCGCGCCTGGATCGCGTGCGGGTCCTGCAAGGCCGTCGTCGCCACGAAGACGTCGACGCGGTCGCCGCCGAGCGCCGACGCCAGGGCGCCCCACTCCGGCTCGCAGGCGAAGACGCGCAGGGGCGGATCGGCCGCGGCGAGCGGCGCCGCCGCGGACACCAGGGCGACGGCGAGCGCTGCGGCTGCCCCGATGACACGGTTCACGGCGCGGCTCAGTAGCCGTGGGCGCCGTGCGCGCCCAGGCTGATCGTGTACTGCATGAATATCTGGTGGTCGGGGCGGGTGCGCGACTGGTCGTAGTTGTACTGCCCGCGGATGCGCCCGAACTCGCTCGTGCGGAACTCCAGCATGCCGCTGGTCCGCCGCGGCGACTCGCCGCGGTTGTCGACCGTCGTGCCGGCGAGCGCGCCATCGACCGACCCGGCCTTGACCCGGTCGTGGCGAAGGCCCGCGGACCA
>JAEULF010000102.1 GCA_016793965.1 Alphaproteobacteria bacterium
CAACCGCATGCCGGCGATCGTCGACAAGGCGCCGAAGGACGGCGGGAAGCCGATCTCGGTGTTCGAGAGCGGCGCCATTCTCCTCTATCTCGCCGAGAAGACCGGCAAGTTCATTGCCGCCGACATCAGGAAGCGCGCGACGACGTTGGAATGGCTGTTCTGGCAGATGGGCGGGCTCGGCCCGATGGCTGGCCAGAATCATCACTTCACGCAGTACGCACCTGAGAAACTGCCTTACGCTATCGATCGTTACGTCAAGGAAACGAACCGGCTTTACGGCGTGCTCAACAAGCGCCTGGAGGGCCGCGCCTTCATCGCCGACGACTACTCCATCGCCGACATGGCGGCCTATCCCTGGATCGTGCCCTATGAGCGGCAGAGCCAGAAGATCGAGGACTTCCCCAACCTCAAGCGCTGGTTCGAGACGATCCGCGAACGGCCGGCGACCAAGCGCGCCTATGCCATCGGCCCGACGGTCAATCCCGCCCTCGGCCAGCCGATGAGCGAGGACGCCAAGAAGGTGCTGTTCGGCCAGACGGCGGCGGTGGTGAAGGGCTGAGCGGGGGAACTCCGCCTAAGCTCGAGTCGATCCGCCGCACCGACAGAAGCGGCAGAGGCGAGACCAGCGATCGGCGGTCGCCGGATTCGTCGGCTCGTCGCGAGCTTCCGTGCTTGTCATCTCCGCGAAAGCGGGGATGACAGACGGGGGACGATGCCGCAATTGCGCCGTTATCCGTTCGGTGGGCGGCGGATCTCGGCCAAGCGCGCGGCACGAGCGACGGATCTGTCGGCGTCCAGCGATCCGGCCGCGCCGGCAGGGCTGCCTGCGTCCGCGTCGCCTTGCTCCTGCCAGAATCGCAGCCGATAGAATGGCGGCATGACTCTGCTGCGCCGTTGCCTGATCGCCGCCGCTGCGGCCGCTCTCCTCGCCGGCTGCGCGCCGTCGCGCCTCGTCGAGGCAGAGCGGGTGCTGCGCGACATCCAGGCGGGCGACGGGCCCAGCCGGCTCAAGGAGACGACGCCGGCGCCGCGGCGCGAATCCATCTCCTTCACCATCGACGGCGCCTTGCGCGAGGCCGACCTGTACCGGCCGGGCGACGGCGCGCTCGCCGCCCTCGTCGTGATGCCCGGCGTGTCGCCGCAGGGCCGCGACGACCCGCTGCTCGTCGCCTTCGCCCGCACGCTCGCCCGCGCGCGCTTCCAGGTGCTCGTGCCGGAGGTCGCGAACCTGCGCCAGCTGCGCGTCGGCCAGGACGACTGGCGCATCGTCGTCGATGCGCTGCGCTGGCTCGCGCAAGCGCAGGAAACGGGGCCGCGACCTGGGGATGGCGCGCGGCCGATCGGCCTGGTCGCGATCTCCTACGCGCTCGGTCCGGCCGTGCTGGCGGCTGCCGACCCGCGCGCGGCGGGCACGCTCGGCCTGGTGCTCGGCATCGGCGGCTATTTCGACATCGAGTCCGTCGTCACCTTCTTCACGACCGGGTGGTTCCGCGACGCCGAGACGAGCGCGTGGCGGCGCACGACGCCCAACCCGTTCGGCAAGTGGGTGTTCCTGGAGAGCAACGCCGGGCGCATGACCGACCCGTCCGACAAGGCGCTGCTCTCGGTCATCGCCAAGCGCCGGCTCGACGACCCGCAGGCGCCGATCGACGACCTGGCGCGCCGGCTGCTGCCGGACGGCAAGGCGGTGCTGGCTCTGGTCGAGAACACCGACCGCGCCGCCGTGCGCCCGTTGATGGCGCGGCTGCCGGCCGAGATCCGCGCGGAGATGCAGGCGATGACGCTGAAGGGCCGCGACCTCTCCGGCCTGACCGCCGAGCTGCTGCTCGTGCACGGCCGCAACGATCCCGTCATCCCGAGCGGCGAGAGCGTGGCGCTTGCCGCCGCCGTGGCGCCGGGCCAGGCCGCCGTCTACCTGATCGACGGGCTCAGCCATGTCGAGGTCGGCGGCAAGCAGGGCGTCGGCTTCTTCAGCGCGCTGCAGATGGTCGAAGCGGTGTACCGCATGCTCGCCGCGCGCGACCGGTGGGCGGAACGGTAGCGCCCCTCACGCCACCCGCCCGTCCAGCCCCGTGCCGCCGTAGAGCCAGGCGATGCGGTCGTACCAGCCCTCCGGCGTGATCGCGCCCATCATGGCGTTGCGCAGCCGCGCATGGGCACCCGCTGGATGGTAGACATGCTCGCCGATGGCGCGCGACTGGAGCTGCACCCGCGCGGTGCGGGCGACGCGCCGGTCGCGATAGGCGACGAACGCGTCCGGGATCGAGCCCGGCATCTCCTGCAGCATCGCCGACAGGCACACCGCGTCCTCCAGCGCCATGCAGGCGCCCTGCGCCATGTACTGCAGCATGGGGTGAGCGGCGTCGCCGAGCAGCGTCACGCGCCCGTCCGTCCAGGTCTCGACGGGATCGCGGTCGCAGAGCACCCAGAGCCGCCAGTTGGCGCCCTGCCGGATGATGCTCTGCGCCGTCTGGCAGATGTGGCGGAAGCCGGCTTGCACCTCCTCCGCAGGCACGGGCAGGCCCGCCACCGGCTCCGGCGCGTCGTTGTGGAAGGTGGCGACCAGGTTGAACACGCGCCAGTCCGACAGCGGGTAGTGCACGACATGGCATTTCGGCCCGGCCCAAAGCGTCGCCGCGTTCCAGCGCAAATCCTCCGGCATGCGCTCGATCGGGATGACCGAGCGGAACGTCGTATGGCCGCTGACGCGCGGCGCCCCGTCGCCGACCAGCTGCCGGCGCACCTTCGACCACAGCCCGTCGGCGCCCACCAGGGCGGCACCGGCGACAGCGGCGCCGCTCGCCAGGCGCGCCGTGACGCCGCTGCCGTCCTGCGCATAGCCGACGACCTCGCTGTCCGTGCGCAGCGCCACATGCGGACTGTCGCGGCAGGCGCGCAGCAGGACGCCGTGCAGGTCGCCGCGGTGGACGACCGCATAGGGATTGCCGAAGCGCTGGCGGAACGGCGCGTCGAGCGGGACATGCGCGATCTCGGCGCCCGTCATGGCGTCCATCAGCCGCAGCTTGTCGACATAGACCGCCATGGCGCGCGCCGCGTCGCCGACGCCGAGGTAGTCGAAGGCGTGGAAAGCGTTGGGGCCGAGCTGGATGCCGGCGCCGATCTCGCCGAGCTTCGCAGCCTTCTCCAGCACGACGCAGGCGCGCCCGATGCGCGACAGCCCGAGCGCCGTCGCCAGGCCGCCGATGCCGCCACCGGCGATGAGGATGGGACCGGTGTCGCCAGTCATCGGCGGCGGCTCGGATCCGCTGTCTCTGACGCCATGGGTGCCGTCTCCATGCGATCCAGGGCGAGGCCTGCCCGCGCAGCAGAATGCGATCGAAGGCCATGCGTGCAACTGGAAAGTCGCCGCGCTAAGAGCAGGAACCGCTTCTTCGTCTGCCGCAAGGCCGGTCCAGTGAGCCTCTTCGATCGCGTCGTCATCGTCGACTGGAGCGCTGCGTCGCGTCCGACGCTGGGGCGCGACAGCATCTGGATCGGCGCGCTCGACGCGGCAGCCTGGCGCATCGACTGGCTGGAGAACCTGCCGACCCGCGCCGCCGCGACCGCTTCCCTCGCCGACCGGCTCGCCGCGTGGCGCGCCGCCGGCCAGCGCGTCCTCGTCGGCTTCGACTTCCCGCTGGGCTATCCGCGCGGCGTCGCCGCGGCGCTCGGCCTCGCCCCGCGTTGGCGGGCGGTCTGGGACCTGCTGCGCGACGGGCTCGCGGACGGCGCCGACAACGGCTGCGACCGCTTCGGCTTCGCTGCCGCGCTCAACAGGCGCATGGGCACGCCGGGTTTCCCGTTCTGGGGCACGGATCGCCATCCCCGCCCCGGCCTCAGCGCGCGCAAGCCGCGCCCGCACGGATCCAGCGACGTGCCGGAGCGGCGCTTCTGCGAGCGGCGCGTGCCCAAGGCGCAGAGCTGCTGGAAGCTTGCCTATGTCGGCGCCGTCGGCAGCCAGGCGCTCACCGGCATCCCGCGCGTCTCGGCCCTGCGCGACGACCCACGCCTCGCGCCCGACGCCCGCATCTGGCCCTACGAGACCGGCTTGCGCGAACTCGACCGCGCGAGCGCGCCTCCCCTGCTGCTCGCCGAGGTCTACCCATCGCTGGTGCCGCATTACGAGCTGCCCGGACGGCCGAAGGATGCCGGCCAGGTCTGCGCGGCGGCGGCCGCCCTCGCAGCGGCCGACGCCGCCGGCGCGATCGGCGCGCTGTTCGCCGGCGATCCCGCGCTCGCGCGCGCCGAGCGCCTGGCCGTCGAGCGCGAGGAGGCCTGGATCCTCGGCGTCGCCGACCGCCCGCGCCTCGACCCAGCCCCGCGCCGGCCGCGCTTGCCACGCGCCGCCGCGGCGCTAGGGTCGCGCGGGCCCAAGCGGAGCGAGTCATGACCGAGCATGCGGACGTTCTGATCGCCGGCGGCGGGGTGGTCGGCTCCTCGACGGCGTTCTTCCTGACCGGGCCGGTCGGCCGGGCGGCCGGCTTCAAGGGCCGCGTCGTCGTGGTCGAGCCCGACCCGACCTACGCCGACTGCTCGACCGCGCGCTCGGCCGGCGGCATCCGCATGCAGTTCTCGACGCCGGAGAACATCCGCATGTCGGCCTTCGGCTCGACCTTCATCAAGGCGATCGACCAGTGGCTTGCCGTCGAGGGCGAGCGCGTCGACATCAACTACCGCGAGGCCGCGTACCTCTTCGTCGCCACGCAGCAGGGCATGCCGATCCTCGAGCAGAACCACCGCACGCAGACGGGCGAGGGCCACGCGGTGGCGCTGCTCGACCCTGCGGCGCTCAAGGCGCGCTTCCCCTGGCTCTCGGTCGACGGCATCGCCGGCGGCTCGCTCGGCCTGAAGGACGAAGGCTGGATGGACCCCTACAGCCTGTTGCAAGCCTTCAAGCGCAAGGCGCGCGCGCAGGGAGCCGTCTACGTGACCGACCGGGTGGTCTCGCTGGAGCGACAGGGCGACCGCGTTGTCGGCGCCACGCTGCAGAGCGGCCGGCGCATCGCCGTCGGCGCCGTCGTCAACGCCGCCGGACCGCGTGCCGCCGAGATCGCGCGCATGGCCGGGATCGAGCTGCCGGTGCGACCGCGCAAGCGCTCGGTGTTCACGTTCCAGTGCAAGGAGAAGCTGGGATTCTTCCCGCTGCTCATCGACGTCACCGGCGCCTGGGTGCGGCCGGAGGGCGACGGCTACATCTGCGGCATCTCGCCGCCGGAGGACCAGGACCCCGACACGCTCGACCTGGAGGTCGAGCACGCGCAGTTCGACGAGGTCGTCTGGCCGGCGATCGCGACGCGCGTGCCGGCCTTCGAGCAGATCAAGCAGGGCCGCGCCTGGGCCGGGCACTACGAGTACAACACGCTCGACCAGAACGCGCTGCTCGGGCTCCACCCCGGCTCGCCGAACCTCTACTTCGCCAACGGCTTCTCCGGCCACGGCCTGCAGCAGTCGCCGGCCACGGGCCGCGCCGTCGCCGAGCTGCTGGCGCATGGCCGCTACGTCAGCCTGGACCTCTCGCGCTTCAGCGTGGCGCGCGTCGTCGACGGCCGGGCCGTGAAGGAGCTGAACGTCGTCTAGCGAGGACGGCGCCGGGCTTCAGCCCGGCGTGCGCTTGCGGTCGCCGTCGCCAAGGGCCACGGCAGTCTGCCCGAGCCGTTCCAGCAGCTCGCCCTCGACGTCCTCGTGCTCCGAGCGGTTGACCATCTCCATCAGGCTGTGCCGGATGGAGGACAGCTCGGAGATCTTGCGGTCGATCTCCGCCACGTGATGCAGCACGACGGACTTCACGTCGCCCTTGCCGCCCTCGCCGCTGCCGAACAGGTGGACGAGCCGGCGCACATCCTCGATCGAGAATCCCAGGCGCCGGGCGCGACCGATCAGCCGCAGCCGCTCGATGTCGGCCTGGGAATACTGCCGGTAGCCGGATTCCGTCCTCTCGGCCGGCGGCAGCAGCCCTATGCTCTCATAGTAGCGGATGGCCTTGGCATTGACGCCCGACAGGCGCGCCGCTTCGCCGATGTTCATGTCCACCCTCGACGCCGGCCTGCGCTCCCGCCCGCCGGGCCGATGCGAAGCCGGCCGGACGGTAGCATCCGGGCGCGCGGCAGCGCAATTCCACCGGCCGGGCGGCGGCAGGTCCCGCGGCGACCCGGCGCACGGGGCGGGATCGGCGGCACGGCCGGCGGTTCTATCGCGGCCGGCGGCAGCGGGGCGGACGGCGGGGCGGGCGGCGGGGCGGCTGGCGCAGCGGGCAGCGGGCCGGGCATGGGCATGCCGACGGCCGTCCCGGCCGCCGGCGGCTGACGCTCAATTCGAGGAAGGATCTTGGGCGACTCGGCAGTTCGCCCGGCGGTTGCCTCTGCGGCCGGCCCAGCGGTCGGCCCAGCGGCCGGCCCAGCGGCCGGCCCAGGGGTCGAGCCCACGGGTGGACCTGACGCGCCGCCAGGCTCCGGCGCGGCGCCGCGCATATTGGACTCGATGAAGCGCCAGGTCGCCCGCCAGGCCCGGCGCGCCTCGTCCGGGCGATAGCGCGCATCGCCGGGCACGGCAAAGCCCCGCTCCGCGTCATAGCGCAAGACGGTCACGACCTTGCCGGCCGCGCCCGCGCTGGCCGCGAAGGCGGCAGCCATATGCTCGGCTGCCCAAGGGTCGCGCTTCGCCAGATGCGCGAGAACGGGCGCACGCAGCGCCCGCACGCTCGTCCCCGCGAGGTCAAGGCGCCCGTCGAACAGGACGACCGCGCCGACCGGCGCCACTGCGGCGGCGCGCAAGCCCCAGGTCGCGCCCATGCCCCAGCCGACCACCGCGACGGCGCCGGTGCCGCGCGGATGCGTCGCCAAGAGATCGACCCAGGCCGCGGCCATCGCGACGCCGTCGCGCTCGGGCATCGCCGCCAGCAACTCGTGCGCCTCCGCCGGATCCCGCGGCACCTTGCCCGCGAAGAGATCCGCCGCGAGGACGACGTAGCCATCGTCGGCGATCGAGCGGGCGAGCGCCGTCATCGCCGGCGTCATGCCCCGCCAATCGTGCAGCAGCAGCACCGCCGGCGCGCGCTGGCTCGACGGGAGCGCCAGGAGCCCCCGCGCGCCCATGCTGCCCGGCACCGCGATCTCGATCTCCTGCAGCGCTGCGGGCGCCGGCGCGGCGATGGCGCACTGGGCGGCCGCAAGGAACAGCAGGACGGCGACGCGCCGTCTTCCGGCAACCGCGCTCGTGCTAGCGTGCCCGGTCATGCGCAGCATCCGTCTCGTCGCTCTCGTCGCTCTCGTCGCCGTCCTGTCGGCATGGCCGGGCCATGATGGACCGCCCCGGGCCGACGCGCAGCAACTGCCGGGCGAGGCCATCGCGATCGCCGCCGCGCCGGCCGACCCGCTGCTCGACGACGAGCGCCAGGCGCCGCGGCCGGCGCGCATCGGCAAGCTGCGGTTCGCGAGCGGATTCGCCATGAAGAGCCCGGATTCGCGGTTCGGCGGCGTCTCCGGGATCGCCATGCTGGAGGGCGGCCGGACGGCCCTTGTCGTCACCGACGCGGGCGACTGGATGGCCTGGACCCTGCGCCGCGACGGCTGCCAGCTCGTCGGCATCGATTCCGGCCGGATCGGGCGGCTGGCCGACGAGCCAGGGCGCCCGCTCGGCACGCGCAAGCGCGATTCGGACGCGGAGGAGATCGCCTGCCTGTGGCCCGGCCAGTGCCTGGTCGCCTACGAGCGCCGGCATCGCATCATGGCCATCGCCAATCCCTGGGAGAAGCTGCGTCCGGGAACGCTCCTGGGGCCGCAGGCGGTCCCCGACCTGGCAAGCGCGCCCGCCAATGACGGCATCGAGGCGATGGCCTGGACGGGCGACCGCGCCCTTGCCCTGGCCGAGGGCATGCCGGCCGGCCCCGATCGAATTGCCGGCTGGGTCGGCACGCCCTGCGCGGGATGCGCGCCGGCTCGGCTGGATTGGCAGCGCCTTGCCTATGCAGTGGACGCCGGCTTCAAGCCCACCGGCGCGACGGGCCTGCCGGCGGGCCGGGCGGGCGGCAGCGGCGATGTCCTGGTGCTCGAGCGGCGCTTCAAGCCGCCGGTCTTCGTCGCCGCGCGCATCCGCCGGCTCGACGGATCGCGCATCGTTGCCGGCGGCGATCTCCAGGCCAGCCCCGTGGCGGAGCTCTGGCCGCCGCGCCGCGTCGACAATTTCGAGGGGATCGCCGCCTGGTCCTGCAACGGCAGCACGCATGTCGCCATCGTGTCCGACGACAACTTCAGCCCGCTGCAGGAGACCCTGCTCTACGAGTTCGTCCTGGAGGAGTAAGCGCCGATCGGGCCGGCGTACCGTTCAGGCCGCTGCCTTGGCGCGTGCCGCCGCGACGCGCCGCTTCAGCGCCACCGCGTGCTTGTCCAGCAGCTCCTCGTCGGCGCCGAGCAGGTACGCGTCAAGCCCGCCGTTCTTCTCGACCGTGCGCACCGCGTTCATCGACATGCGCAGGCGCACCGACGTGCCGAGCGCATCGCTGTACATGTTCTTGTACTGCAGGTTCGGATTGAACCGGCGCTTGGTCTTGTTCTCGGCGTGGCTGCGATTCTGGCCGAACATCACGGTCTTGCCCGTGAGCGAGCAGTGGCGCGCCATGGAAAGCTCCTCGATGCTGCGGCCGGGGTCGCTGGCAGGTCGCTGGCAACGTCATGCGTCGCCCGCCCGCCGCGCCGACCCGGCGCCGGAAGGCGGCCATATAGGCGGAGGACGCGCGGACGGTCAACCCGGAAATCGACACCCCGTAGGTAGCACGCGAAGTGTCCGGTCGAGGGAGCAGGTGATCTGTCCGGCTTGTTCCGTCTTCCGGATCCGGTGCGAAGGATGGGCCGGGCGTCACATGGTGCCGCCCATCTCCTTCAGCGCAGCGCGATAGGCTGCATCGAGCGCCATGCGATCGCGCGCCATGTCTGCCTGGAAGCGAGACCAGAAAGCGCCGAACTGCCCGCCGGCATCGGCGTTGAAGCCATCGAGGCGGCGCTCCAGGTCGGCCCGTCGGCGCGCCAGCTCCGCAAGACGGGTCTCCCATCCCGCCCGGTCCGGGTCGTCGAGATCGGCGGCCCAGTCGCGCAGGATCTCGTCCTTCTCGGCCATGCCGCCGATCATGGCCAAGGTCTCGGCCCAGAAGGCCTCGACGCCGACGTCGTTGAGGGCCGCCGCCGGCTCGGGCTCGGCGCCCGGCAGGCGCGGTCCGGGCAGCAGCACCACCGGAGCCGCCGGCTCGGCCGAGGCGAGCAGGGCGGCGGCGGCCGGCTCAAGGCCTTGCGCAGGGCCGGTCGCAGCCAAGCCCAGGGCGAGGACGGCGAGCCCGATCATGCATGTCGAGTTTGAGCTTGTGCGGCGCATGTCTGCCTCCGCAAGTATGGTCGCCTCAGCGCAACCTCAGCAAAGGATGGGCGCGCGCTTGCACCTCGACAAGTGAATTCGGCGTTGCCTCCAAAACACCTTAATCATGGCGATTCCGCCGCAATTGCGCGCGCGGCCGCGCTCAGCCGCCGAGATCCTTGAGGCGCTGCTGCACCGCGCGGCTGCGCTCGCTCCCGGCGGGCAGCAGCGGCAGCAGCCGGCCGAGCAAGGCGCGCGCGCCTGACGCATCGCCCGCCTGCGCGCGCGCCAGGCCGCCGTACCAAAGCGCGTCCGGATCGCCGCCATCGAGGCGCAGCAGCTGCGCCATGGCGTCGGCCACTTCAGGCGCCACGGGCTCGTCGCTCGGTGCGGCGGCGACCGCCGCCCGCGCGTGCTCGCGGCGAATGGCGACGTCGTCAGGCTTGAGCGCGGCAGCTTTCTGGAAGGCATCGCGCGCCTTGGCCGGTTCGCCGAGCACCAACCTGGCGCGCGCCAGCCGGAGCCAGCCGTCGAGATCGCCCGGTTGCTGCTCCAGCCGCGCCGCGAGACCGTCCACCATGCCGCGGATCATGGCCGCGCGATCGGCCGGCAGCATGGACTGCGCCGCCGCGACGTCGGCCGCAGTCGGGCCGCGGACGGGCGCCGCAGAAGCAGGCGGCACCGAGGAAGGCGGCGGGGACGGAGGCAGCGGGGAGGAAGTCGGTGGCGGGGGCAGCGGAGGCGCCGCCGGCGCAGCGGCGGCAGCGCGCGGCGGCACCGGCTGCCCGATCCGGCGGGCCCTGTCCGCGATGCGCTCGCGCAGCGGGTCGAGCCACGGCGCATCGGCCGGGCTCGAGCGCTCGAGCGCTTGCCAGTCCGCCAGCGCGCCCTGCAGGTCGCCGGACTGCGACTTGGCCAAGGCCAGGAAGAACCGAGCCCGTGGGTCGGCGGGATCGCCCCGAACGGCCTGCTCGAAAGCCGCGACCGCAGCCGGCGTGACCATGCCGTTCGCCGCCGCCGCGAGGGCCTCGCCGCGCTGCGAGTGGAGCTCCGGCTGGTCGGGCAGGCGCCGCGCCGCCTCCTCGAAGGCCGCCGCCGCCTCGGCGGGGCGGCCGATCGACAGGTAGGAGCGGCCGAGCAACGCCCAGCCCTGGCCGTCAGCCGGGTTCGCCTTGAGACGCTCGGCCAGGCGCTGCACCAGCGTCGACATGTCGGCGTCCGGTCCGGGCGCGCCGCCGCCGCCGAGCGCGCGCTGCGCCTCGGCCAGCGCCTGCACTGCCTGCCGGTCGGAAAATGGCTGTCCCGGCGCCGCCGGATCGCCGAGCACCGCGTAGAGAAGGAGCGCGCCCGCCGGCACCGTGACGGCGATCGCGACGAGAGCTGCGTCGCGCAGTCCGCTGCCCGTCGCTGCCGGCGCCTCGGGCGCCGCCGCCGCGGCCAGCATCCGCCGCTCGATCTCGAGCTTGGCCGCGTCGCGCTCGGCGGCGCCGATCTGCCCGGCTGCCGCGTCGCGATCGAGCTCGGCAAGCTGCGCGCGGTAGATCGACAGGTCGTACTCCGCGCGCGGCAGGGACTCGCGCTGGCGCCGGAGCGGCGCCAGCAGCGCCATGACGACGGCGACGGTGACTGCCGCCGCGATGATCCAGACGAGCATGGGCGTTCCCTATCGGTCGGCCGTCAGCTCGGCGAGCCGGCGGCGCTCCTCTGCGCTGAGCGGCACCGGGCCAGCCGCGGGCACGGCACGGCGTCGGCGCCACGCGATCCAGAGCCCGCCCGCTGCCGCCAGCAAGACGAGCAGCGGACCGAACCAGAGCAGCCAAGTCTCCGGCTTCATCGGCGGCTTGAGCAGCACGAAGTCGCCGTAGCGCTGCTGCAGATACGCGATGACCTGGCCGTCGCTGTCGCCTGCCGTCAGCCGCTCGCGCACCACGCGCCGCATATCCTTCGCGAGGTCCGCGGCGCTGTCGTCGATCGACTGGTTCTGGCAGACGAGGCAGCGCAGCTGGGCGCTGAGGCCGCGCGCGCGCGTTTCGAGCGCCGGATCGGGCAGCGCCTCGCGCGGGTCGAAGGCGGCGGCGGGCGCGGCGAGCGCCAGCAGCAGGGCCAGGATAGCGAGCGCGGGCCTCACGGCTTCCCTCCGGCGAGCAGCGGCATGACGACGTCCCTCACGATCTCCGGCGTCAGCGGTCCGGCGTGGCGGAAGCGGATCACGCCCTTGCCGTCGACGACATAGGTCTCCGGCACGCCGTAGACGCCCCAGTCGATGCCCGCGCGGTTGTCGCGGTCGATGCCGACGCGCTGGAACGGGTCGCCCAGGTCGCGCAGGAACTTGCGCGCGTCGTCCGGCGCGTCCTTCCAGGCGATGCCCTGCAGGGCGACTCCGTCCCGCTGCAGCCGCATCAGGATCGGATGCTCGACCCGGCAAGGCCCGCACCAGCTCGCGAAGAAGTTCACGAGCGCCGGCTTGCCGGTCGCGAGGTCCGCCGTCGCCAGGCCGGGCTTGCCGTCGATCAGCGGCGCCAGGGCGAAGCTCGGCACGGGCTTGTCGATGAGCGCCGAGGGGACGCGGCGCGGGTCGCGCGGCCGCCCGACCCAGAACGCGCCCGCCAGGCCGGCGAAGACCAAGACCGGCAGGAGGAAGAGCAGGCGGCGATTCACGTCCGGCCCTCAATCGTCGCCATGCGCCGGCGCCGCGGCCGGGCCGCCGGCAACCGGCGCCGCGCGCGCACGGCGCGGCGCACCGACGCGCGAGCGCCGGTCGAGCAGCGACATCAGCCCGCCCGCCATCATCACCATGATGCCGTAGTACATGACCGGCACCATCGGCTCGACCAGCACGCGCACCGCCCAGGCGCCGCCGCCCGCCTCGTCGCCCAGCACCAGGTAGAGGTTGGTCAGCCCCGTGGTGCGGATCGCCGCCTCCGTCGTCGGCTGGCCTTGCGTGTCGTAGATGCGCTTCTCCGGCGCCATCAGGAAGGGCGCGCCGCCGTCCTCCGTGACCACGAAGACGGCGCGCCGCGCCTTGTAGTTCGGCCCGGTCTCGTCCTCGAGCTTCGCCAGCACGATCTGCCAGCGCTCCACCGTGAGGGACTCCCCCGGCTTCAGGACCCGGCCCACCTCGTGCTTCCAGAGCCCGGCGCCGACGAAGCCCGCGACCGCGATCGCGACGCCGAGATGGGCGACCGTCATGCCGTGGGCAGCGAGGGGCAGGCCGCGGGCGCGCTGCCAGCTCTCGTCCGGGCGCAGCCGGAACAGGCCGACCCGTCTCGCCCATTCGCCGAGCGCGCCGAGCACGAGCCACGCCGCCAGCGCCATGCCGAGAGCGGCGGCGGGCAGCCGCAGCGTCCCGGCGAAGCCCGCCAGCGTGGCGAGGTCGTAGGCCTCGGCGTGCCGGTTGAGCGGCAGGCTGCCGACCCAGACCGCGACGACCAGGGTCGCGGCTCCGGCCGTCAGCAGGCGGCCGGTGATGCCGCGCAGGTCTGCCCGCTTCCAAGCGAGCAGCGGCCCGACGCCCATGACGATGAGCAGCGGCACCATGAGCGGCACGAAGGTGGCGTTGTAGTAGGGCGGCCCGACCGAGACCGACTGGCCGGTCACCGCGTCGAGCAGCAGCGGGTAGAGCGTGCCGATGAACACCGTCGCCGTCGCCGTGGCGAGCAGCAGGTTGTTGAGCACCAGCCCGCCCTCGCGCGAGATCGGCGCGAACAGCCCGCCGCCCTTCAGGTCGGGCACGCGCCAGGCGTAGAGCGCCAGCGCGCCGCCGATCGAGACGACGAGGAGCGCCAGGATGAAGACGCCGCGCGCCGGATCGACGGCAAAGGCATGCACCGAGGTCAGCACGCCCGAGCGCACGAGGAACGTGCCGATCAGCGACAGCGCGAAGGCGAGGATCGCCAGCAGGATGGTCCAGCCCTTCAGCGTGTCGCGTTTCTCCACGACGATCGCCGAGTGCAGCAGGGCCGTCGCCACGAGCCAGGGCATGAAGGAGGCGTTCTCGACGGGGTCCCAGTACCACCAGCCGCCCCAGCCGAGCTCGTAATAGGCCCACCAGCTCCCCAACGCGATGCCGCCGGTCAGGAACAGCCAGGCCGTCAGCGTCCAGGGCCGCACCCAGCGCGCCCAGGCCGGGTCGACGCGCCCCTCGAGCAGGGCAGCGATGGCGAAGGAGAAGCAGATCGAGAGCCCGACATAGCCGACATAGAGCATCGGGGGATGGATCGCGAGGGCGGGGTCCTGCAGCAGCGGGTTGAGCCCGTTGCCGTCAGGCGGCGGCGGCAGGACGCGCGCGAAGGGGTTGGAGGTGAACAGGATGAAGAGCAGGAACCCCGCGGCCAGCATGCCCTGCACGGCGAGCGCGCGCGACTTGAGAGACGGCGGCAGGTTGGCGCCGTAGCGCGCGACCAGGCCGCCGAACAGCGCGAGGATGAGGACCCAGAGCAGCATCGAGCCCTCGTGGTTCCCCCAGGTCCCGGCGATCTTGTAGATCAGCGGCTTCGCGGAATGGGAGTGCAGCGCCACCGCGAGGACCGAGAAGTCCGAGTTCACGAAGGCGTGCATCAGCGCCAGGAAGGAGAAGGCCAGCAGCGCGAGCAGCGCCTGCGCGGCCGGGCCGGCCACCGCCATCATGCCGGCGTCGCCGCGGGCAGCGCCGACCAGAGGCACGCTCGACTGGACGAGCGATACCAGCAGCGCCAGCACGAGAGCGTAGTGTCCGAGCTCCGCGACCATGCGGCATCTCCCTGGGGCATGCGCCCACCGCGCGCCGGGCGATCCGCAGCGCGCGCAGCTAATTTGGCCGCCTGGCACCGCGCCGGCAAGGGCAAGGGTCGGCGCGAAACGAAACGGGGGAGCGTCGCCGCTCCCCCGTCCGCCTCGACCGCGGCTCAAGCCGCGGTCAGTTCTTCTTCTTGGCAGCCGGCGCCTTGATGTCGACGCCGTAGAACACGTGCGCGCCGAACGGGCTCAGCTTGAAGTCGACGACTTCCTTGCGCACCGGCTTGAACTGCACGGAGTGGGCGACCGTGTACCAGGGCGCCTCCTCCTTGAAGACCACCTGGGACTTCTTGTAGAGCTCGGTCCGCTTGGCGACGTCCGGGACCTTGCGCGCGTCGTTGACCAGCTTGTCGAACTCCGCGTTGCACCAGCGCGCCCGGTTCGTGCCGTCCTTGGCCGCGTCGCAGCCAAGCAGCACGTTCAGGAAATTGTCGGGGTCGCCGTTGTCGCCGGTCCAGCCCAGCAGCACGGACTGGTGCTCGCCGTTCTTGGTGCGCTTCAGGTACTCCGCCCACTCGTAGGTCACGAGGTTGGCCTTGACGCCGATCTTCGCCAGGTCGGCCTGGATCACCTCGGCCATGCGCTTGGCGTTCGGGTTGTAAGGCCGCTGCACCGGCATCCACCACAGGTCCATCTCGAAGCCGTTGGCGAGGCCCGCCTCGGCGAGCAGCGCCTTCGCCTTCGCCGGGTCGTACGGGTAGTCCTTGATGTCGCTGTTGTACGACCAGATCGTCGGCGGGATCGGGTTGGTGGCCGGCTTGGCGCGCCCGAGGAACACCGCGTCGATGATCGCCTTCTTGTCGACGCCGTAGTTCATCGCCTGGCGCACGCGCTTGTCGTCGAACGGCTTCTTCTCCGTGTTGAAGCCCCAGTAGCCGATGTTCAGGCCTTCCTGCTGCAGCAGCGTGACGTTGGGGTCCTTCGACATGGCGTCGAGGTCGGCCGGGTTCGGGTACGGCATGACGTGGCACTCGCCGGCCTTCAGCTTGGCCCAGCGCACCGAGGCGTCCGGCGTGATCGAGTAGACCAAGTCGTCGATCTTGGCCTTGCCCTGCCAGTAGGCGGGATGCGCCTTGTAGCGGATCACCGCGTCCTTCTGGTAGTTGACCAGCATGAACGGGCCGGTGCCGACCGGCTCGAGGTCGACCTTCTCCGGCGTCTTCGCCTTCATCATCTTGTCGGCGTACTCGGCCGACTGGATCGAGGCGAAATCCATGCCCAGATTGGCGATGAACGGCGCCTCGGGCGCGTTCAGCTCGAAGCGCACCGTCATGGCGTCGACCTTGACGATGTCCTTCAGGAGCTTCGGCATGCCCATGCTGTTGAAGTACTCGTACTTGCCGCCCGAGACCTTGTGGAAGGGGTGGTCCGCCTTCCAGGCGCGCATGAACGTGAACATCACGTCGTCGGCGTTGAAGTCGCGCGAGGGCTTGTAGCCCTTCGTCGCGTGCCACTTGACGTTCTTGCGCAGCTTGAAGGTGAAGGCCGTGCCGTCGGCGTTGACCGTCCAGGACTCGGCAAGGCCCGGCACGACCGTGGTCCCGCCGCGCTCGAACTCGACGAGCCGGTTGTAGATCGGCCGCGAGGAGGCGTCGAAGGTGGTGCCGGCGGTGTAGAGCGCCGGGTTGAAGCCCTCGGGGCTGCCCTCGGAGCAGTAGACCAGCGTCTTCGCCTCGGCCGTCACGGCGCCGAGCGCGAGCACGGCGACTGTCGCCGCGCCGAGCCACTTTGCGTGCATCTTGCCTCTCCCATCGTGATGTCTTGCGGCAGGCGCGGCTCGCGAGCCCTGGCCTGCCGGAATTGGCGCGAACCTATGCCCGCGCTCGCGCGGGAGTCAACCGATCGCCTCGACCCTGTGGCACGCCACCTGCCGCCCCGCGACCTCGCGCAACTCCGGGCGCGCCCCGGCGCATTCGCCGGTTGCGAAGGGGCAGCGCGTCCTGAAGGCGCACCCGGAGGGCGGGTCCAAGGGCGAGGGCAGTTCGCCGGTCAGCCGGATGCGCTCGCCGCGGTGCTTGGGATCGACCGCCGGCGTCGAGGCGAGCAGCGCCTTCGTGTAGGGATGCCGCGGCCGGGCGAAGATCGTCGCCTTCGGCCCCTGCTCGACCGTGCGGCCGAGATACATCACCAAGACCTCGTCGGCGATGTGGCGCACCACCGAGAGGTCGTGGCTGATGAACAGATAGGCGAGGCCGAGCTCCCTCTGCAGGTCGAGCATCAGGTTCAAGACCTGGGCCCGGATCGAGACGTCGAGCGCCGAGACCGGCTCGTCCGCCACCACGATGCGCGGGCTCAGCATCAGGGCGCGGGCGATGGCGATCCTCTGGCGCTGGCCGCCGGAGAACATGTGCGGGTAGCGCGCGATGTGCTCAGGCCGCAAGCCGACCTTGGCGATCATGGCGCGCGCCGCCTCGGTGCGCGCCGGCTTCCCCAGAGCGGTGTTGATCCGCAGCGGCTCCTCCAGGATGGCGCCGACGGTCTTGCGCGGGTTCAAGGAGCCGTAGGGGTTCTGGAACACCATCTGCACGGTGCGCCGGAGCGTCGGGTCGTCGGCCGGGTCGGCCCGGCCCGGACCGGCCGTCGCGTCGCGCCCGTCGATGGCGAGGCTGCCGGAGGTCGGCGGCTCGAGCAGCGTCACCAGCCGCGCCAGCGTCGACTTGCCCGAGCCGGACTCGCCGACAACCGCCAGCGTCCGCCCGGCGGCCAGCGCGAAGGACACGCCGTCGACCGCCTTGACCGTGGCGCGCGGCCTGAAGAGGCCGCGGCCGACGCCGTAGTGCCGGGCGAGGTCGCGCCCGGCGATCACGACAGGGGAAGCTGCGGGGGACGGGGCGGCGCTCATGCCGGCCTCCTGCCAGCGCCGAGCGGCGTGTGGCAGCGCACGCTGTCCGGGCCGGCCACGGCGAGGCCGGGCGCCTCGGTGCGGCAGCGCGGGGCGACGAAGCGGCAGCGCGGGTTGAAGACGCAGCCCGACGGCCGGTCGTCGATGCCCGGCACCATGCCCGGGATCGCCGCCAGCCGGGCGCCGTCGACGGCGCGCTCGGGCAGCGATTCCAGCAGCGCCGCCGTGTAGGGGTGGCGGGGCGACGCGAACAGCGCGTCGACGCGGCGCTGCTCGACCACCTGGCCCGCATACATCACCTGCACGCGCTGCGCCGTCTCGGCGACCACGCCCATGTCGTGCGTGATCAGCACCAGCGCCATGCCGCGCTCGCGCTGCAAGGCCGTCAGGAGGTCAAGGATCTGCGCCTGGATGGTGACGTCGAGCGCCGTGGTCGGCTCGTCGGCGATCAGCAACCTGGGGTTGCACGAGATCGCCATGGCGATCATGACGCGCTGGCTCATGCCGCCGGAGAGCTGGTGCGGGAAGGCGTCCAGCCGCGTCTCCGGCGCCGGGATGCCGACCTGGGCGAGCAGCTCGACCGCGCGCCGCCGCCGCTCGGCGCGGCCGAGGCCCTCGTGCACCGCCAGCGCCTCCATGATCTGGAAGCCGACCGTGAAGCACGGGTTCAGGCTGGACATCGGCTCCTGGAAGATCATCGCCATGTCCTTGCCGACCAGCCTACGGCGCTGGCGCGGCGACAGGCGCAGGAGGTCGGTGCCGGCGAAGTGGAGGCGGTCGGCGCTGACGCGGCCGGGGAAGCCGATCAGCCCCATCACCGCCAGCATCGAGACGCTCTTGCCCGAGCCCGATTCCCCGACGACGCCCATGACCTCGCTCTCGTCGAGCGTCAGGTCGAGGCCGTCGACGGCGCGGAAGAGCCCGCGCCGCGTGGCGAACTCGACGCAGAGGTTGCGGATCTCCAGGAGGGCCACGGTGCGCCTACCGCTTCAGCTTCGGGTCGAGGGCGTCGCGCAGGCCGTCGCCCATCAGGTTGAAGGCGAGCACGGTCACCAGGATGGCGAGGCCGGGGAAGGTGACGACCCACCAGGCGCGCTGGATGAACTGCAGCGCGTCGGACAGCATGGTGCCCCATTCCGGCGTCGGCGGCTGCGCGCCGAGGCCGAGGAAGCCCAGCGCTGCGGTGTCCAGGATGGCGGTCGAGAACTGCAGCGAGGCGTTGACGATCAGGGGCGCCATGCAGTTCGGCAGCACGGTCAGGAACATCAGCCGCGGCAGCCTGGCGCCGGTCATCTTGGTCGCCGTGACGTAGTCCTTGACGATCTCGGACATGACCGCGGCGCGCGTCAGGCGCACGAAGCCCGGCAGCACGACGATCGCCACCGCCGCCATGGCGTTGAACAGGCCGGGCCCGATGATCGCCACGATGACGATCGCCAGGAGCAGCGTCGGCATGGCCTGCATCGTGTCGATGACGCGCATGATGACGATGCCCAGCAGGCCCGGGAAGAAGCCGGCGAGCAGGCCGAGCGCGACGCCGACCGCGATGCCGATCGCGACCACGATCAGCCCGACGAAGATCGAGACGCGCGCGCCGTGGATCAGCCGCGAGAGCATGTCGCGGCCGATGTCGTCGGTGCCGAGCGCGTAGCGCCAGCTGCCCTCGTCGTCCCAGACCGGCGGCCGCAGCAGCGCGTCGCGGTACTGCTCGCTCGGCGGGTGCGGCGCCAGCACGTCGGCGAAGACCGCCACCAGGACCAGCGCCAGGATCACCGCGAGCCCGGCGAGCGCGCCCTTGTTGAGCTTGAAGTGGTCCCAGAACTCGCGCAGCGGATGGGGCGGCGCGAAGCCGGCCGCCTCCCGGGCGCTCTCGGTCTCGGTGCCCGCAGCCATGGCTCAGCGGCTCCGCCGGATGCGCGGGTTGACGAGCCCGTAGAGCACGTCGACCAGCAGGTTCACTGTCATGACGATGGTGGCGGCGAGCAGCACGCCGCCCTGCACCACGGGATAGTCGCGCCGTCGGATCGATTCGATGAGCCACTTGCCCACGCCCGGCCAGGAGAAGATGGTCTCCGTCAGGATGGCGCCGGTCAGCAGCGAGCCGACCGCCAGCCCGATCACCGTCAGCACCGGGATCAGCGCGTTGCGGAAGGCGTGCAGGCCGACGACGCGCAGGGGCGACAGGCCCTTGGCGCGCGCCGTGCGGATGTAGTCCTCGTTGAGCACCTCGAGCATGGCCGAGCGCGTCATGCGCGCGATCACCGCGAGCGGGATGGTGCCCAGCGCCACGGCCGGCAGGACCAGGTGGTGCAGGGCGGAGGAGAACGCCTCCCACTCCTCCGCCATGGCGGCGTCGAGCAGCACGAAGCCGGTCACCGGCTCGACGAAGAAGGCGACGGACATGCGGCCGGAGACCGGCGTCCAGCCGAGCGTCACCGAGAAGAGCAGGATGAGCAGCAGCCCCCACCAGAAGATGGGCATGGAGTAGCCGGTCAGCGAGCCGCCCATCACGGCGTAGTCAAGCGGCGAGTTGCGCCGGACCGCCGCCAGGATGCCGGCCGGCAGGCCGATCGTCACGGCGATCAGCATGGCGCAGAAGGAGAGCTCGACGGTGGCCGGGAAGAGCTGCAGGAACTCGCTGAGCACCGGCTCGCGCGTGATGATCGACTGGCCGAAATTGCCGCTGAGCATCTCGCCGAGATAGAGCGCGTACTGCACGATTATCGGCTTGTCGAGGCCGAGCTCGGCGCGGAGCGCCGCATAGCGAACGGGGTCGATCGAGCGCTCGCCCGCCATCAGCAGGATCGGGTCGCCCGGCACCAGCCGGATCATCGCGAAGGTGAGGAGCGTGACGCCCAGGAAGGTCGGGATGACCAGCGACAGGCGCGTGAGGAGGAAGCGCAGCATGCGGCGAGTATGGCAGGGATGGGCGGCGGACGCC
>JAEULF010000122.1 GCA_016793965.1 Alphaproteobacteria bacterium
CCGAAGTTGCTCCCGATTTTCGTTCTAAGCCATTGAGCCTGAATCGGAATTGCCCTTCGATGGTCTTGGATGTAGCCATGTAGACTTGTCGTTCTCGGCTTGACGAGCGGGGCGCGGCGTGATTCAAGGCGACCATGTACGTCGAGCGCGTCCCGAACCGCAACTCGCCGCCGGCCGTCTTGCTGCGCGAGAGCTATCGCGACGGCGACAAGGTCAAGAAGCGGACGCTCGCCAACCTGTCGGATTGGCCGACGGCCAAGGTCGAGGCGTTGCGCCGCGTGCTGCGCGGCGAGCTGGACGGGGACGGCGCACCGCCGCGCCAGGGGCTGCGGCTGCTGCGCAGCCTGCCGCACGGGCATGTCGCGGCGGCGCTCGGCATGGCGCGCAAGCTCGGGCTCGACCGCGTGCTGGCGCAGGACGGCCGGCAGCCGGCGCGGCTGGCCGATCTGTGCCTGGGCATGATCGCTGCGCGGCTGGTCGATCCGGGCTCGAAGCTGGCGACGGCGCGCCAGCTCGACCAGGCGACGGCGACGTCCTCGCTCGGCCTGGCGCTCGGGCTGGACGCGGTCGATGAGCAGGACCTCTACGGTGCGCTCGACTGGCTCCTGGCGCAGCAGCCGCGCATCGAGCGCGCGCTGGCGCGCCGGCACCTCGAGGACGGCACGCTGGTGCTCTACGACGTCACCTCGACCTGGTTCGAGGGCCGCACTTGCCCGCTGGCGCGGCTCGGCTACAGCCGCGACGGCAAGCCCGGCAAGCTGCAGATCCTGTTCGGGCTGTTGTGCACGGCCGAGGGCTGCCCGGTCGCGGTCGAGGTGTTCGAGGGCAACGTCGGCGACCCGGCGACGCTCAAGAGCCAGATCGGCAAGCTGAAGCACCGCTTCAAGCTCGATCGCGTCGTGCTGGTCGGCGACCGCGGCATGATCACCGCGGCGCGCATCGAGGAGGCGCTGAGACCGGCCGGGCTCGACTGGATCACCGCCCTGCGCGCGCCGGCGATCCGTGGCCTGGCCGAGGCGGGCCCGCTGCAGCTCTCGCTGTTCGACCAGCGCGACATGGCCGAGATCGCGTCGCCCGACTATCCCGGCGAGCGGCTGGTGGCCTGCCGCAACCCGCAGCTCGCCGCGGAGCGCGCGAGGAAGCGCGCCGAGCTGCTCGACGCCACCGAGCGCCAGCTGGCGCGCGTCCAGGCGCAGGTGCGCAGCGCCCGCCGGCCGCTGCGCGGCAAGGACCGGATCGGGCTCGCCGTCGGCGCCGTCGCCGACCGCTACAAGATGGCCAAGCACTTCGCGATCGCCATCGCCGAGGACGACCTGACGTACGCGCGCAAGCAGGACCAGATCGACGCCGAGGCGGCGCTCGACGGCATCTACGTGCTGCGCACCAGCCTCGCGCCTCAGGCGCTCGACGCCGCCGCCACCGTCGCCGCCTACAAGGGGCTCGCCGGCGTCGAGCGCGCCTTCCGCAGCTGCAAGACCGTCGACCTGGAGGTCCGCCCGATCCACCACCGCCTGGCCGAGCGCGTGCGCGCCCACGTCTTCCTCTGCATGCTCGCCTACTACGTCGAGTGGCACATGCGCCGCGCCCTCGCGCCCATTCTGTTCGACGACCACGACAAGCCCGCCGCAGCAGCCGAGCGCGCCTCGATCGTGGCGCCGGCCCGCCGCTCGCCGGCCGCCCGCCGCAAGGCCGCCACCAAGCGCACCGAGGACGGCTTGCCCGTGCACAGCTTCCGCTCGCTCCTCGCCGAGCTCGCGACCTTGACCCGCAACACCATGGACATGGCTGACCAGCCCGACGCCAGCTTCGTGCTCTATCCCGAGCCGACGCAGGTCCAAGCCCGCGCCTTCGCGCTGCTCGGACTGCCCCACCGCCTGTAGCCAGTACGCGCACCATCGCCCCCGACCAATCACGAGTCGGATCAGCGACTTGCGCCTCGTCGATGGAAGCAACTTCGGGTTAGCTGGGGGCCGCGAGGGATTGCCACAATCCGCGCAGGCTGAGGCCGAGGACCACGAGGCCGACCGCGACCATGAGCCAGCGGCCCGGCAGCCGGCTCGCGACCGTCGCGGCGAGCGGGGCTGCGACGACTCCGCCCGCGACCAGTCCCGCGATCATCGTGCCGGCGCCCCTAGCCGCGATCCGGGTCTTGCGCCGTGCGCCGCTCGACGAGCAGGGTCGGCGGCCGGCGCACGCGCGCCACCGGGAACAGCGAGAAGGTGCGGTTGACGTAGTTGGTCACCGAATCGACGCCTTTGCACTGGCGCAGCAGGTCCGGCGTGAGCTCGGCCTCGACCAGGCGGACTTGCGCCTTCGGGTCCGCCGTCTCGAAGCGCAGCGTGAACCAGGGCTCGCCGCGCTTGAGCACGATGTCCTTCTTCGGCTCGTGCCACTCGAACGCCCACATCAGCGGCCGCGGCCAGGCGTCGATCGGGAAGCGGCCGCCGATCAGCAGGCCGGGCAGCGGCGCGGCGCGGTAGTGCTGGAAGATCGGCATCTGGTTGACGTAGACGAGGTCGTCGCTGATCAGGCGGTACGGCGTCACGACCTGCACGACCGGGCGCTGCGGGTCGCGCCACTGGGAGGGCGGCGTCAGCGCCACCAGCTTCTTCAGCTTGGCCGGGATCACCGGGCTGGCCGCGCCCGCGGCGTTGACGATGACGGGCTGGCCCTTGTCGTCATGCGCCAGGCGCAGGTGCAGGTCGACCGGGCAGGCGACCTCGTAGAGCCGCGCCTCGTAGTCGATGACGGCCGGGCAGACCAGCACCGACTTGACCGAGCGCGCCTCCTGCGGCTCGCGGTGCGACTGGCGCGGCGCGTCCCAGATGAACTCGGCCTCGTCGGTCAGCACGAACCAGCCGACCTTGGCGACGCCCGCCTTGGGCCTGTCCCCTCCGAGCAGCCGCGCGAGGAGCCCCATCGCCCGGCCTCAGTATCCGAGCAGCCGCGGCAGCCAGAGCGACACCGCGGGCACGTAGGTGACGGCGAACAGCACGGCGATGAGCGCGCACATGAACGGCGTGACCTCGCGGTAGACAGCGGTGATCGGCGCGCCGCCGACGCTCGCCGTGGCGAAGACCAGCACGCCCAGCGGCGGCGTCAGCGCGCCGATCACCAGGTTCATCACGCAGATCACGCCGAAATGCACGGGGTCGATGCCGGCCTTGACCACCAGCGGCAGCAGGATCGGCACGACGATCACGATCGACGCGACGAACTCCATGGCGAGCCCGACGACCAGCAGGAACACGTTGATGGACAGCAGCAGCAGGATCCGGTCGCCGACGAGCGGCCCGAGCGTCTCGGCAACGGCCTGGGGGATGCGCTCGATCGCCAGGCCCCAGCCGAAGGGCGCCGAGGCCGCGACGATCGAGATGACGGCGACGGTGTCGATCAGCGAATCGCGCAGCAGGCGCGGCGCGTCGCGGAAGCGGAAGCGGCGATAGGCGAAGACGCCGATGAGGATGGCGTAGACGACGGCCATCGCGCCGGCCTCGGACGCGGTGAAGGCGCCGGCGCGCATGCCGCCGACGATCAGCACGGGCACGAGGAGCGCCGGCAGCGCGTCGCGCAGCGCCAGCGCGCGGTCGCGCAGGGTCGCCGCCGCCGTGCCCGACTCGAAGCCCCGCCGGCCGGCCTGCCAGTGCACGACGGCCATCAGCGCGAGCGCCATCGCGATGCCGGGCAAGATGCCGGCGGTGAACAGCGCGCCGACGGATGCCGTGCTGACCGAGGCGAAGACGATCAGGCCGATGCTCGGCGGGATCAGGTTCTCGATCGGCGACGCCGCGCTGGTCACGGCGCAGGCGTAAGCCCTGGGGTAGCCGCGCCGCTCCATCTCCGGGACGATCGCCTTCGTCATGCCGACGGCGACGGCGAGCGACGAGCCGGAGAGCCCGGCCATCACCGTCTGGGTGACGATGTTCACCTGGGCGAGCCCGCCGCGCATGTGGCCGACCAGGCTGGAGGCGAAGCGCACGAGGTAGTGCGTGATGCCGCCGGCGTTCATCACCTGGGCCGCCAGGATGAAGAACGGGATCGACAGCAGCAGGAACGAGTTGACCGCCGCGCCGAGGTGCTGCGCGATCGGCAGGAGCATCAGGGGCCCTTGCGGGGCAAAGGACATGTACGCGCCGAAGATCAGCGCATAGGCGATCGGCACGTCCAGGCACATCAGCCCGATCGCCACGACGTGCAGCGACCAGCCGACGCTCCACGGCAGCGCCACGAGCGGGTCGACCTTGAGGAACAGGACGAACAGCGCCGCTCCGCCGGCCACCGCATACAGGCCGTCGCGCCGGAACGCCAGGTAGAGGAGGGCGAGCGCCCCGCCGACCGGCACGGCGCCGTAGAGGTAGCGGCTCGGCCATTGCAGCGCGCCCATGGACGAGGTGACCTGCAGCGCGAAGGCGCCGCCATGCACGAGCATGGCGATCGCCGCGGCGGCGCCGACCGCGCTGCCGAAGAGCGCCACGCCACGCTGCCAGGACGCCGGCACGCGCCCGGAGAGCAGGTCGATGCGCATGTGCTTGTCGCGGCCGGTGACCACCGCGAAGCCGAGATAGATCGACCAGACGAAGCACCAGCGCGCGAACTCCTCCGACCAGACCAGCGCGTCGTTGAGCAGGTAGCGGAAGATGACCTGCAGCACCGTCGCCAGCACGGTGAGCGCGAGCAGGACGACGCAAAGTCCCTCGACGGCGAGATCGGCGGTGCGCAGCGCCTGACGCATGGACTCGCTCCGTACGGGGCCGTGAGGTCAGCCGGGAGGTCGGCGGTTGGACGGCGCGCGAGCGTATGGCAGGCTCCGAGCCGGGGCAATGGGCGCGACGGGCCATCGGCGCGCCGGGACGGCGTGCCCCGGGGCAGGGGGGGGCATGACCATCGGCGTCGGCGGCTCGAGCGCGGAGGCGGAGCTCTCCGCCATGCGATCCATGCGCGGCAGCGCGCCGCCGATCGGCGCGGAGGAGCGCGTCGCGCGCATCGCGCGCGCCCAGGCGCTGATGCGCGCCGCCGGCATCGACGCGCTCTGGCTCGACGTCTCCGCCAGCCTGACCTACTTCACCGGGCTGCGGCTGCGCCGCAGCGAGCGGCTGCACGGCGCCGTGCTGCCGGCGAAGGGGGCGCTCACCTATCTCAGC
The DNA here is from genome assembly GCA_016793965.1 of Alphaproteobacteria bacterium. Lineage (GTDB taxonomy): Bacteria > Pseudomonadota > Alphaproteobacteria > JAEULF01 > JAEULF01 > JAEULF01. Next base: position 5,142 of record JAEULF010000122.1, read on the forward strand.
CCGGCCTTCGAGCGCGAGAAGCTGCTGACCATGCTCTCGATCGGCGACGACGTCGCGACCTGGGAGGAGCACGAGGACCCGACGGCGCTGGTCTGCGACGTGCTGCGCGCCAAGGGCATCGCGCGCGGCACCATCGGCATCGACGAGGCAACGCCGTTCTTCACCTTCGACGGGCTGCGGCGCGCGGGCAACGCCTACGACTTCGTGAACGCGGCCGCGGTCACCGCTGCCTGCCGCTCGGTCAAGTCGCCGGCAGAGATCGCGCTGATGCAGACGGCCAAGAGCATCACCCTGGAGGTGCACAAGGCCGCCGCCCGCATCCTGCGCGCCGGCATCACGACCACGGAGGTGCAGGCCTTCACCGTCGCCGCCCACCGCAAGCTCGGCGCCGAGGCCGACCCGCCCTTCAACATCGTGCTGTTCGGCGAGGCGACGGCCTACCCGCACGGCGTGCCCTATCCGCAGACGCTCAAGGACGGCGACATGGTCCTGATCGACGTCGGCGCCCCGGTCGACGGCTACTCCTCCGACGTCACGCGCAGCTACGTCTTCGGCACGCCGAGCCCGCGCCAGCGGGAGATCTGGGACCTCGAGAAGGCAGCGCAGGCGGCGGCCTTCTCCGCGGCGCAGATCGGCGTTCCCTGCGAGGAGGTCGATGCCGCGGCCCGCCGCGTCATCGAGGCGGCGGGCCTCGGTCCGGGCTATGCGGTGCCCGGCCTGCCGCACCGCACCGGCCACGGCATCGGGCTGGACGTGCACGAGACGCCCTACATCGTGAAGGGCGACCGCACGCCGCTCGCGCCCGGCATGACCTTCTCCAACGAGCCGATGATCTGCATCTACGGCGCGTTCGGCGTACGGCTGGAGGACCATGTCTACATGACGAAGCAGGGGCCGCGCTGGTTCACCGAGCCGGCGCATACGGTCGACGACCCCTTCGGCTACGAGCGGTAGGCCGGGCCGGTCCGCGGCGCCGCCTGCCCACGTGGCAGCCGTGCGGCAACTGCGCTTTGACGCGCCATCGGGCACTTGCTAGCGTCGATGCCGAAGAACGGGCGCCGCCAAGGACGCCCATCATTGGGAGGAACCAGATGATCGCCATCCGTCACCCGCGCGCCGTTGGGCGCCGCGCCGTCCTCGCTGCCGGCGCCGCCGCTGCGACGATCGCCGTCGGCCGTCCGCTGCGCGCGCAGGCGAAGATCCCCTGCCGCATCGGCCATTCCGAGGGCATCGGCACGCCGCTGACCGACGCCTTCGAGACCTGGGCCAAGATGCTGCGCGAGAAGAGCGGCGGGCGCATCGACGCGCAGCACTTCCCGGCCAGCCAGCTCGGCAGCTACACGCAGAACATCGAGGCCAACCGGCTCGGCACCATCCAGGTGACGACGGGCGGGCCGGACACCGAGGAGAAGGTGGCGCCGGAGATCGCCGCGGCAGGCGGCGCGCCGGGCTTCGTCTACAAGGACGAGGCGCATGTCGACCGCGTGCTGCAGGGCGAGCTCGGCGAGATGATCTCGCAGGTCGCGCGCAAGAAGACCGGCGTCGAGTTCGTCGCCTACGGCGAGGTCGGCTTCCGCCACCTGCTGACCAAGCGCGCGGCGACCACGCTGGACATGGCCAAGGGGCTGAAGATCCGCGTGCCCGAGCTGCGCGTCTGGGTGGACTTCTGGAAGAAGCTCGGCCTCAACCCGACGCCGCTGCCCTATGCCGAGCAGTACAGCGCCCTGTCGTCCGGCGTGATCGACGGGCTCGAGGCCGATTTCTTCTCGATCAAGGGCTTCAAGTGGTTCGAGCAGGCCAAGTTCCTGACGCTCTCCTACCACTGGTTCCTGCCCAAGGCGGTGCGCGTCAATGCCGCCTGGCTGGACGGCCTGCCCGCCGATTTGCGCACCATGGTGCGCGCCACCGCCAAGGAGGCCTTCGCCGAGCAGCGCAAGGTCAACCGCGCCAAGGCCGACGACGCGCTGAAAGACCTGCAAGCCGCTGGCGTGACCGTGGCGAAGCTGAGCGACGCCGAGAGCGCCAAGTGGTTCGGGCTGACCAAGTCGATGTTCGACGATCTGCGCGCGGTCAGCCCGGAGACCAAGACGGTGGTCGACAAGATCCTGGCGCTGCGGGGCTGAGCCGCCGGTCCTGCGCATGGGCGACTTCACGCTCGCGGCCGACACCATCGCGCTGCCGAAGGGCGGCTATGCCCGGACTCACCGGCAGACCTTGCGCTGGCGCGGCCGCGAGCTGCTC
>JAEULF010000157.1 GCA_016793965.1 Alphaproteobacteria bacterium
AGAGCGGCGCTGGGCCCGTGCGCGCGAGGATCGCATTGACGACATCGGGATAGGAGGCGCCTACCCAGGGGCACCGCATCCCGGCCTCCGCCCACGCCGCGCGGAGCGCCTGCATCGGCGCCAGGTGAGCCGCCAGGAAGCCGGCGAAGGGAACCGCCGCCAGAGCGCCGCGCGACGCCGCCGCCTTGTCGACGCGCCACCACGCCGCGCGGCTCGGCGCCGCAAGGGCCATGTCGGGAGCATGCTTGCGTCCGATCTCTGCCAGGCGCCGCGCGGCGTCAGGCGCGCCGAGGTCGAAAGCCTCGACTGCGACGGAGGGGAAACGGCCCTCGATGCCGGCCCCGACACGAACGGCGTTCGCCTTTGCCTGCGCCGGCCCTGGCCGCCGGCTCGCGACGACGATGCGCGCGAAGAGATCAGAACGGGCGACGGCCTCCAGGACGGCGCCGGTCAGGGCCCCCAGCGATATCAGGAGCAGGCAGGGCCCGCGCTCGTTTGACATGCCGCTCTCGCCTCCCTCGAATGCGCGCCGACAGCACGATTCCGCAGAATTCCCTTGCCGATCGCATGCCTACGAATAATTCTCAACGCCCGTGCGATGAAGCGCGTTCGTCGCCGCTTCGCTGCGAGGCTCCATGTCGCCGCTCCCCGTATCGCTCCTCACCGGCTTCCTCGGCAGCGGCAAGACGACGCTGCTGAGCCGATTGCTGCGCGATCCCGGCATGGCGAACACGGCCGTGATCATCAACGAGTTCGGCGAGGTCGGGCTCGACCACCTGCTGGTCGAGAAGAGCAGCGAGGCGATGGTCGAGATGTCCTCGGGATGCCTGTGCTGCACGATCCGAGGCGACCTGGCGCAGACGCTGCAGCGGCTGTTCCTGCAGCGCGTGAAGGGCGAGATCCCGGCCTTCGAGCGGGTGGTGATCGAGACCACCGGCCTCGCCGACCCGGCGCCGATCATCCATACGCTGATGAGCGACCCGATCATCGCTGCCCGCTACCGGCTCGACAGCGTCCTCTCGACGGTCGATGCCGTGAACGGCAGCGACACGCTGGATCGCCAAGTCGAGGCGGTGAAGCAGGCCGCCGTCGCCGATCGCCTGGTGCTGACGAAGTGCGACCTCGCGTCGGACGCGACGGTGCAGCGCCTGCGCCGCCGGCTCAAGGCGATCAACCCGGCGGCGCCGATCGTGCGGAGCGCCCAGGGTGCCGTGAAGCCGAGCGAGCTGTTCGGCGCCGGGCTGTTCGACCCGGCGAAGAAGACTCCTGACGTCCAGGGCTGGCTCAAGGCAGAGGCCTATGCGGGGTCGCGTGCTCACGACCACGACCACGACCACGACCACGACCATGATCATGACCACGACCATGATCATGACCATGAGCACGGGCATGGACATGGCCACGGCGCGCCTGACCCGAACCGCCACGACGACCGCATCCGCGCCTTCTGCATGACGCGCGATAAGCCGATCAGCGCGCAGGCGCTGACGGTGTTCCTGGAGATGCTGATCGCCAGCCGCGGCGCCGACCTGCTGCGCGTCAAGGGGCTGCTGAACATTGCCGAGCGCCCGGGCAAGCCGGCCGTGCTGCACGGGGTGCAGCATGTCTTCCATCCGGTGGTCTGGCTGGATGCCTGGCCCTCCGAGGATCGCCGCTCGCGTCTCGTCTTCATCACGCGCGACATCCCGCAGGCGACGATCGAGAAGCTGCTGGACGCCCTCGACCTCGCCTCGCCCGACGTGCCTGCGGGCTCGTTGGCGCCCCGTGCCGTGCCGCAGGCAGAGCCGGCGCGCGCCGCGGCGCCAGGGGATTGACGATGGGAGCCGCGGACAGCCTCGACGCGCTCCTCGCCCGCGTCAAGTTCGGCGCGGACGGCTTGGTGCCGGCCGTGGCGCAGCAGCACGACACCGGCGAGGTGCTCATGCTCGCTTGGATGAGCGCGGAGTCGCTGCGCGCGACGCTGTCGTCGCGCCGCGTCACCTACTGGTCGCGCTCGCGGAAGAGCCTCTGGCGCAAGGGCGACACGTCGGGTCACGAGCAGCACCTGGTCGACCTCCGGCTCGACTGCGACGGCGATGCCATCCTGCTGCTGGTCGATCAAGCCGGCCCGGCCTGCCACCTGGAGCGGCGGAGCTGCTTCTTCACCGCCCTCCGCGATGGCGCGGCCGTGGACGTCCCGGATGCCGAAGCCGTGCCGACCGGCGCGCGCGGGCGGACGTGAACGCCCTTCTTGCTTTCGGGGCGCTGGCGACGCGCGCCGCCGCGGCGGCGCTGCTCGGCCTGATCCGCCTCTATCAATTGACGCTGTCGTCGATCCTCGGCCGGACCTGCCGCTTCGAACCGACTTGCTCGCACTACGCCGCCGATGCGGTGCGCCTGCACGGCCCCTGGCGCGGCACCGTCCTCGCCGCGCGGCGCCTGGTGCGCTGCCATCCCTGGGGCGGCTCAGGCTGGGATCCCGTGCCGGAACGGCGCGAGCGGTAGAGGCCTTACTTCTCCGTCATCGTGAACACGCCGTCCCAGGTCGCGGGCGGCGGCTGGGCGATGTAGAAGTCGCAGCGCTGCACGTAGACATGCGCGCACTTGTCCTTGGGATTGAGCTGCAGCGCCTGGGTGAACTTGGCCTTGGCCTTGTCCCACTGGCGCTCGCGATAGAGCGCGAGGCCGTCGGAGAACAGCGCGAGCACCTTGTCGACGTTGGGGAAGCTCGTCGGCGTGTGGTGGTCGAGGCCCTCGTATACGGGGACCGGGATGTCCTTGCCCTTGACGCGGATCAGGTCGATCTCGCGCATCACCTTGTCGTCGGTCAGGTTGGCGCGGGTGAACTCGGTGACCAGGAGCTGCGCGCCGTAGTGCTTCGTCGCGCTCTCCAGCCGCGAGGCGAGGTTCACGGTGTCGCCGATCACCGTGTAGTCCATGCGCTTGGGCGAGCCGATGTTGCCGGCGATGACCTCGCCGGTGTTGATGCCGATGCCGATCTCGATCGGCGGCTTGCCCGCCTTGCGCCGCCGCTCGTTCAGGCCGCGCAGGCAGATCAGCATCTGCGTCGCCGAGGTCACCGCGTTGTTGGCGTCGAGCGGCGTCGGGAAGGGCGCGCCGAACACCGCCATGATGGCGTCGCCGATGTACTTGTCCAGGATGCCGTGGTACTTGAACACGACCTCGACCATCTCGGTGAAGTACTCGTTCAGCATCGCGACCGTCTCGCGCGCGCCGAGCTTCTCCGACACCGAGGTGAAGGAGCGGATGTCGCTGAACAGCACCGTCGCCTCCTGCGCGACGCCGCCCAGCGCGTCCTCGCTGCCGTCGAGCAGCTTCTCCATGATCTCCTTGGTCATGTAGCGCGCCATCGTGCTCTTGACGCGCTTCTCGCGGCTGATGTCCTCGAACACCAGCATGGCGCCGATCGGCTGCTGCTTCAGGTCGATCAGGGGCACGGCCGTCAGGTTGACGGAGATCGTCTTGCCCTCGGCCTGCAGCAGCTCGTAGTCGCCGACGAACTCCGGCTTCTGCGTCTGGAACAGCTTCTTCAGCCGCTCGATCACCCAGGGGTTGCGCGCGCCGAAGACCGACTGCGCCGTCCCCTTGGACAGGGTCTCCTCCTTGATGTCGACGAGGCGCGCGGCGGCAGCGTTGACCTTGATGACCTTCTGGTCGTTGTCGACCGTCACGACTCCCGAGGACAGGCTCTGGAGGATGCTCTCGTTGTAGTTCTTGACCGAGAGCACCTCGTCGAAGAGCTGGGCGTTCTCGATCGTGATCGCCGCCTGGGCGGCGAAGGCCTTGAGGCGGCGCTGGTCGTGCGGCGTGAAATGGCCGGACTTCTTGTTGAGCACCTGCATCACGCCGATGCAGGTCCCCGCCTTGTTGAGCACCGGCATGGTCAGGATGTCGCGCGTCCGGAAGCCGGTGCGGCGGTCGAATTCCTGGTTGAAGCGCTTGTCCGCGTAGGCGTCGGGGATATGGATCACCTGCTTGCTCGTGAAGCAAGCGCCGGCGATGCCGGCGTTGGCCGGGAAGCGGATGTCCTGGGCACCCTGGGCGACGCGGCTCCAGAGCTGGTCGGCCTTGGGATCGTAGAGGAAGAGGCTCGAGCGCTCGGCGTCGAGGAAGTCGGACGTCACCCGCACGATCTTCTGCAAGAGGCCATCGAGATCGAGCTCGGAGGAGATCGCCGAGGTGACCTCGAGCAGCTGCGCCTCGTCATGGCGCGCCTCCTCGACCTCGGCGAACAGCTCGGCATGCTTGATGGCGGCGGCCGAGTGCCGGACCATGGCCTCGAGCAGCGCCAGGTCGTCGGCGTTGAACCGGCCCGGCGTCTCGGGCTTCGGCCCGGCCTTGTTGAGCAGCTCGACCAGCCCGCCCATCGACCCGTCGGCATGGCGCATCGGCACGCAGAGGATCGAGAGCGTGCGGAAGCCGGTGCCCGCGTCCTGCACGGGATCGAAGCGCGGATCCGCCATCGGATCGTTGATGAGCACGCTCTCGATCTTCTCGATCGCGTGCGCATGGACGCCGCTCGCCGACACGGCGATGCGCTCTTCCGTCGCCTCCCGCCCGCCCTGGGACGGCTGGCGCAGGATCAGCTCCTTGCGCCCGACGTCGTAGAGGTAGACCGTCGCGCGATCGACGCGGAACGCGCGCTTCAGGATCGCCGTGAGCTCGGGCAGCAGCGTGTCGAGCGTGAACTGCTCGCTCGTGATGTTCGAGATCTCGAAGAGGGCGGCGATGCGCCCGAGCATCGCGGTCATCCAGCGCGAGGCATCGACCGGGCTGCGCTCGATGAGGCGCCTGAAGACGTTCGAGAGCTCGGTCTCGGTGATCCGCCGCTCGACGACGAGGTTGAGGATGTCGAGGTCGCTGCGCATCGCCCGCGCGTCCGCAGCCCGGCGCACGTCCGGCGCTGCGCCGCTGCCCATGGCCGGCGACGCCTTGGGCTCGACCGCAGGGGACTTCGCGGCCTGCGCTGCCACCGTGTTGCCGTCCATCGCCATCCCTGTCGTCGCGGCCTGCGCCGTCCCGCCGCTGGAGCGCCCTGCCCCGGAGCGCCCGGTCCGGCGCTGCAGCCCGGCCAAAAGGCGCCGCAGCGGCCAATTTGCATCATTTCCTGCCGCGCGCCACCCGGCAAGTCCCGGCCGGCGCGGCGTGCTCGCGCCTTGACGTGCTGGGCATCGGACGACGCGAAGCGTTACTTACATGCCATGGCGATGGTTTACGATCGCCTGAGAAGCGGCGCGGGGGCGTCGCGCGCGACAATGCCCGACGACGGTGCCCGCCCTGGAGGCCGAGAGGAGCCCGATGCCACCCGCCCGCGCCCGCAAGGGATTCCGCCCCTGGGTCGAATACAGCACGGACGAGATCGCGGCGCTTCAGCGCAGCGGGGCCATCGCGCAGCTGGTCGCCGTCCTGCCCGTGGCCGCCGTCGAGAGCCACGGCCCGCACCTGCCGCTCGGGGTGGACGCCATGATCAATGCGGCGATCCTGGAGGCAGCGGCGGACCGGATCGCGCCCGCCGTCCTCGCCGCCGCCCTGCCGGCGCAGGCCGTCGGCGTCAGCCCGGAGCATGCCGCTTTCCCTGGGACGCTGACCTTGCCGCCGGAGGTCGCGATCGCGAGCTGGCGCGCGATCGGCGACAGCCTGGCGGCAGCAGGCGTGCGGCGTCTCGTCATCTTCAACAGCCATGGCGGCAACCCGCCGATCTGCGAGATCGTCGCGCTCGACATGCGCGTGCGCCACGCCATGCTCGCAGCGGTCGCGGAAACCTGGCGCCTGATGACGGCCGAGGGGCGGCTGCCCGCGGCCGAGCTCAAGCACGGGATCCATGGCGGCGCCGTCGAGACGGCCCTGATCCGCGCGATCCGTCCTGACCTCGTCCGTGAGGGCGCGGTCGCCGCGTTCGCCTCGTCGCGGCGCGACCTCGCCAAGTCCGCGCCGCAGATCGGCAGCGGCAAGGCGCGTCTCGCCTGGATGACCCAGGACCTGAACCCCGCGGGCGCGGTCGGCGATGCGCGCCTTGCCTCCCAGGCGCTCGGCCGCGCGCTGCTGGACCAGGCCGCGGACGGGCTCGCCGGCGTGATCGGCGAGGTGGCCGCCCTGCCGCTCCCTGCCCCGGCCGCGACCCCGACCCCGGCCGGGGCCGCGCTGCGGTCGCGCGACGGCAAAGCCAAGCGGCGCGCGCCTTCGCGCTCGACCTAGGTCCATGCGCGACGCATCGCCAGCCTCGGACGACGCTGCCGCGACCGCCGATGCCGCGCGCGCCCGGCCCGCCGGCACGCTGGCTGCGCTCGGCGGCATGGCGATCGGCCCGGCCGCGCTGGTCGGGTTGATCAGCCTCGCGACCGGCAATGCCGCCATCCTGTGGGACGCGACGAGCATCGCGGTCATCGTCGTCGCGACGCTGCTCTCGACGGCGGTCAGCTTCGACCGACAGCTTGTCGGCACGGCCCTCCTCGAGGGGCTGCTGCGCCCGGCGCGGCAACGGCATGGCCGGGCCGCGCTGGCAGCCTTCCTCGACAGGGTCGCCGCCCAAGGACGCGCCGTGCGGGCCCAAGGCAGCCGGTCGCACCGCGGGCCGCCCGACAGCGCCGACCCGTTCATCCCGTTCGCTTTCGACCTCCTGGCGAGCGGTTACACCGGAGCCGAGATGCGCGACATCCTGCTCGGCTCGGTCGAGTCGGCCGCCGGGCGCGGGCGCGCCGAGGCCGGCGTCCTGGACTTCCTGGGATCGACTCTCGCGGCGTTCGGGTGCATCGCAAGCCTCACCGCCGCGATCCTGATGTTCGAGCTGCTCGGCGGCGCCGTCGCGCAGTCGGGCGCGGCCCTTGCGACGCCTCTGCTGCCGGCAGCTTTCGGCATCCTCTCGTCGCGGCTCCTGCTCGCTCCCGCGGCGGCGCGGCTGCGGTCGCGCGCCGACGACCTGCGGCTGGCCCGGTACCTGGCCGTCGAGTGCATGGCCCTGATCGCAGACGGGCACGATCCCCGGGCGGTCGCGGCAGCGCTCGCGGCCGCCGGTCCGGGGGCGCCCAGGGAACGCGGCGCCGCTGCCTGAGCTCGGCCAGGGCGTGCCCGCTGCCCGGCTCCTCCCTCGCCACTAGGCGCCCCGCTCCGCCGCGTGTTAGGAAAAACGAAAGGTCAAGCAGCGTTTGCTCTGGCTGGTGCGGGCCTCCGCGCCGTTGCCCGGACTCCGGAGCGGCGGGCGAACGGTCCGATCGTGCGGCCATGGCGCCGCGCCGCGGGTCGCGGGGGCACCGCGCAAGGGGTATCGACGATGTCGATCAATACGCTGCTGGGCGTCATCTTCGG
>JAEULF010000201.1 GCA_016793965.1 Alphaproteobacteria bacterium
GCAGTAGCGCCCGCCGGACACGCCGCCTGCCGGCCCCGAGAGCACGGTGCCCGCGGCGAGGCGCACGGTCTCCGCGATCGGCGCCACGCCGCCATGCGACAGGATTATGAAGACCGGGCCCTTGTAGCCGGCGACGACGAGCTTCTTGGCCAGGTTGCCCAGGTAGCGGTCGACGATCGGGCCGACATAGGCGTTCACCACCGTCGTCGAGACCCGCTCGTACTCCTTGATCTGCGGGAAGACGTCGGAGGAGAGCGTCACATAGGCCTGCGGCAGCGCCTTGGCGACGGCGTCGCGCGTCGCGCGCTCGTGCTTGGCGTCGCGATAGGCGTGCAGGTAGCAGACGGCGACGGCCTCGACGCCGTCTGCCTTGAGCCGCTTCACGGCGCGGTCGAGCGAGGCCTTGTCGAGCTTGACCTCGACGCGCCCGTCCGGGCGCAGCCGCTCCTTGACGCCGAGCCGGCGATTGCGCGGCACCAGCGGCTCGGGTGCGGGCAGCCGCAGGTTGTAGCGATCGTCCTTCAATCCCTCGCGCATCTCCAGGATGTCGCGATGGCCCTCCGTGGTCAGGAGGCCGACCTTAGCGCCCTTGCGCTCCAGCAGCGCATTGGTCGCCGCCGTCGTGCCGTGAACGATGCGCTCGGTCTGCGCGAGCAGGCCGGCCAGGTCGAGGTTCAGCCGGCGGGCCAGCTCGGCGAGCCCGTCGATGACGCCGATCGACTGATCCTTCGGCGTGCTCGGCGACTTCGCCAGGGTGACCCGGCCGGCATCGTCAACGGCCACGAGATCGGTGAAGGTGCCGCCGACATCGATTCCCAAACGGAACATGTAACTGGCCTCTCAGCGCTTGCTGCGGGATTTGGCGGCGAGCCGCCGGGCGGGCTTGGCCGCAGCCTTCCGGACCGACGGACGTGCCGGCTTGCGCGCCGGCTTGCCCTTACGCAGCGATGCGGCGCCCGCTCGGGAAACCGGCTTGCGCCTGGTGACCAGGCCGTTCTCCGCGTCCGACTCGCGCGCCGCAGCCGACCGCTTGCGCGGGTCACCCCAACCGCCGCCGCCAGCGGAGTGCACCTCCAGGACATCGCCAGGGCGGATCACGATGCCCACCTCCTTGGTCTTCAGCACGCGCGGCTTCCGACCCTTGGAGTGGAGCACGTAGCGGTGCGGCAGGCTGTCCTGGCCGCCAAGGATGCCGGCCGAGCCATATCGAACGCCGTCGCCGGCGGTGTTTCCCAGGGTCTCGCCCTCTGCTTCGACCACCAGGTCGAGGTCGACGCCGACGCCGCCGCGCCACTGCCCGTCGCCGGCAGAATCCGGCCTGAACTCATGCCGTCGGAAGTGCAACGGGAAGCGGACCTCGGCCACCTCGACGCTGCTGAACTTCAGGCCACCGACCGAGTGCCATTCGCCGGCAGAGTGCCAGCCGTCGCCGAAGGGCGTGCCGCCGCCGCCCGGGCGCGCGTGGAACAGGTGCCAGATGAAGCCCTTGCCCGTCCGCGGATCCTTGCCCTTCATGGCGATACGGAAGCGCCGCCCCCAGCCGCCCATGGCGCGGTCCGGGCAGGCCGGCGCGATGGCGCGCACCATCGCCTCAACGATCTCGTTCGAGCAGTGGCTGGTGCACAGCGTGAGCGGCGCGTTGTTCTCGCACCAGACGACGGTGCCGGGCTTGGCCTTGACCTTGAGCGGCCGGAAGGTGCCCTCGTTGCGCGGGGTCTGCGGATCGATCAGGAAGGCGAAGGCCATCGCTACGGCCGACATCATGTTGGCATGCGACGAGTTGACGAAGCCCGTGCATTGCGGGTCCGAGCCCGTCAGATCGACCTCGAGGTCGCTGCCGCGCTTGGTGATCTTGGCGCGGATCGCGACGTCCGTGCGGCCCTGGCCGTCGTCGTCGAGGAAGGCTTCGCCCTTGTAGACGCCGTCCTTCCACGTGGCGACCACGGCGCGCGCCTGGCGCTCGGCGCCGTCGAGGATCGCGTCGACCGCGGCACCGACCACGGCGCCGCCGAGCTCCTTCACGAGCTGGGCCAGCCGCCGCTCGCCGTTGCGCGCGGCGCCGATCGACGCCATCAGGTCGCCCTTGAAGTCGCGCGGATGGCGCACGTTGATGGCCAGCATGTCGAACACGTCGCGCCGCAGCTCGCCGCGATCGTAGAGCCGCAGCGGCGTGACCCGCAGGCCCTCCTGCCAGATCTCGGTCGCCGCCGGGTTGTAGGCGCCGTGAGTCGCCCCGCCGATGTCGCTCTGATGCGCGCGCACGATCGTCCAGAACAGGTGCTCCGTGCCGGCGAAAACCGGGACGAACGCCGTGAGGTCGGGCAGGTGGTTGCCGCCGTGGTAAGGGTCGTTCAGCAGGTAGACGTCGCCCGGCCTGATCTCCCCCTTGAAGAACTCCTGCACCGAGCGCACGGCGAAGGGAACGGCGCCGACATGGATCGGCACGTGCTCGGCCTGCGCAACGAGGCGGGTGCGCGAGTCGCAGATCGCCGTCGAGAAGTCGCGCGACGAGTTCAGGATCTGCGAATAGGACGTCCGCAGCATCGCCTCGCCCATCTCGGCGACGATGGCGTAGAGGCGGTGCTGGATCACGGACACTGTGACGGGATCGACGGTGGAGCTCATTGTCGCTCTCTCAGGAGAAAGCGCCAGGCCGGGCCCGGCGCGGAGACCGCAGGGCTCTTGTCTAGCCCACGCGCCGCCACGCGTCATGCGGCCGCCGAGGCTCGGCTGCCATTCCCTCGCGGGCGGGCGTGCCGCCGGCTTGCGCCGGGCCCTGCCGCCATGCTAACCGGCCCGCACGGCACAGGATCCGATGGAATCACGAGAGCGAGACAGCCACAGAGGCCGCGCCGCAGCCTGGGCAGCCGACGCCTTGCTGCCGTTCGCCGTGCGCGCCGCCGCAATGGCTGTCGATGTCCTCCTCCTCGCCTTCGGCCTGATGGCCGCAAGCGCTTTGCTGCACCTGCATGTTCCGGTCGTCGACGAGAGCGGCCGCTACGCGCCGCCCGTCGTCCAGGTCTTTCTCATGCTGTGCGCGGCGTGGCTCTACTTCGCGTTGCAGGAGTGCAGCCGCCGCGGCGGCACCGTTGGCAAGAGATTGTTCCGAATCAAGGTCGCACGCCTCGATGGAGCCCGCGTGAGTTTCTTGCGCGCGACGTTGCGATTCCTGGCCAAACTCTTCTTGTCCTGGGTCCTCTTCATCGGATACCTGTTGGCCCTGATCACGCCGCGCCGCCGGGCGCTGCACGACTTGATCGCCGGGACGGTGGTCCTGAAGCGCGGGCCGGAAGACGAGGATTGAGCGCGCGAGCAGGGCGGGCGTGCCGGCGGCGCGAATCAGGAAGGCCGGCAAACAGCCGAGGCGCAGCATGCAGAAGTTCACCACCTTGACTGGGACGGCGGCGCCGCTGCCGATGATCAACGTCGACACCGACATGATCATCCCGAAGCAGTACCTGAAGACGATCAAGCGCACCGGCCTCGGCAAGCACCTCTTCGACGAGATGCGGCATACGCCGGAGGGCAAGGAGAAGCCGGACTTCGTCCTCAACAAGAAGCCCTACAGGGATGCGAAGATCCTGGTGGCCGGCGAGAACTTCGGCTGCGGCTCCTCGCGCGAGCACGCGCCCTGGGCCTTGCTGGACTTCGGCATCGTTTGCATCCTCGCGCCCAGCTTCGCCGACATCTTCTACAACAACTGCTTCAAGAACGGCGTCCTGCCGATCGCGCTCCCGAAGGACAAGATCGAGGCCCTCATGGCCGACGCGAAGGACAAGGAGAACCCTGTCCTCACCGTCGACCTGAAGACGCAGACGATCAAGCGGCCGAACGGCGCCAGCGTCTCCTTCGAGATCGACCCGTTCCGCAAGCATTGCCTCCTCAACGGCCTCGACGACATCGGGCTCACGCTCGAGAAGGCCGCAGCAATCGACACGTTCGAGAAGTCGCAGCGTACGGCCGAGCCCTGGCTCCACAGGTAGTGGATCCGGTGCGCGCCGCGCGGTCCGCACGGTGCGGGCCGGCATTCGGCATTGGGGAAACGGGGACGCGGGAATCGATATGAAACCGAACAAGAAGCTATTGGTCCTTGCCGGCGACGGCATCGGCCCAGAAGTGATGGCGCAGACGAAGCGCATCATGGACTGGATGGCAAAGCGGCGGACGATCAGCTTCGATGTCCAGGAGGGATTGGTCGGAGGCGCCTCCTACGACCAGCACAAGACGCCCATCACCGACGAGGTCATGGCCGACGCCGCGTCAGCGGACGCCGTCCTGTTCGGAGCCGTCGGCGGACCGAAGTACGACAGCCTGCCTTTCGACGTGAAGCCGGAGCGCGCGATCCTGCGGCTCCGCAAGGATCTCGGCCTGTTCGCGAACCTGCGGCCTGCCGTCGTCTATCCCGGCATGGCCTCGGCTTCGGCCTTGAAGCAGGAGCTCGTCGAGGATCTGGACATCATGATCCTGCGCGAGCTGACGGGCGGCATCTATTTCGGCCAGCCGCGCGGCATCGAGACCTTGCCCGACGGCACCAAGCGCGGCGTCAACACGCAGGTCTACACCACGCCCGAGATCGAGCGCATCGCCCGCGTCGCGTTCGAGCTCGCGCGCAAGCGCCGCAAGAAGGTCGTCTCCGCCGAGAAGGCCAACGTGATGGAGAGCGGGCAGCTCTGGCGCGACGTCGTCCAGCACGTGCACGACAAGGAGTTCAAGGACGTCGAGCTGTCGCACATGTACGCGGACAACTGCGCCATGCAGCTCGTTCGCATGCCGAAGCAGTTCGACGTCATCGTCGCCGACAACCTGTTCGGCGACCTGCTGTCGGACATCGCGGCCGCCCTCTCCGGGTCGCTCGGGATGCTGCCCTCCGCGTCGCTCGGGGCGCCGGACGCCCGCGGGCGCCGCAAGGCGCTGTACGAGCCGGTGCACGGGTCCGCGCCTGATATCGCCGGGCAAGGCAAGGCCAACCCGCTCGCGATGATGCTCTCCTTCGCCATGATGCTGCGCTACTCGTTCGACATGGACGAGCAGGCGGACATGGTGGAGAGCGCCATCAAGTCGGTCCTGGCCACGGGGATGCGGACGCCGGACATCATGACCAAGGGCGCGGCGCGCGTCTCCACGAGCACGATGGGAGACGCGATCCTGCGCGAGCTCGACAAGCTCGCGAGCTGAGGCGCCCCTCAGGCGCCTTCAGAGCCCCGCGACGTCGCGCAACCGCTCGATGTCGCGCAGGACGATCGATTGCGGGCCCGGCATCGCTATGAGGCCGCCGGCCTTGAACTTGCTCAGCGCCCGGCTGACGGTTTCGATCGTTACGGCGAGATAGTCCGCGATGTCGGCCCGGCCCATCGGCAGGGAGACCTCCTCCCCGTCGGCGGCGTCGCGGTGCGCGCGCATGAGCAGGAAGGTCGCCACGCGCTCGTCGGCGGTCTTGCGGCCGACCAGGACAAGGCGGACCTCGCTACGCATGGCGGCGGCGCGAAGCTCGGTCATCAGCCGGCAGGCCGTCGCGGCGTCGCCTGCCATCGCGGTCTCGACGCTCGACCGCGGGTAGCTGACAAGCACTGCCGGCGTGACAGCCTCGGCCGTTGCGCCGTGAACCTTGCCGTCGTGCAGCCCGATGATGCGGTCCGGCTCGACGAAGTCGAGCACCTGGCGGCGGCCGTCGGCGAGGGTCTTGCTCAACCGCACCACGCCATTCCGGACCTCGTAGATGCGATCGGCGGCGTCGCCGTCCCTGAAGATCGCCGCACCGCGCGCGAACGATACATGGCGCGCGCGATCAGCGAGCGGGGCGAGGCGCTGCGCCGGAGCGGCTGGCGCGACTCTTGACGTCGCCAAGCTGGCGGTGGCGTTGCCGGTGCTGACCTGCAACGACGGCATGGCGATCGCTGGTCCCTGTGTCCGCATGGCCGCCTCCCTCTTGAGTTCCCGCGCGCTGCGCCCGCGCCGGCTTCTTGGTACGCGCCGGCCCGATCGGAGGGAATTCGGGAGATTGCTAAGCAATTGCCCTTACACGCCTGCGGGCAGCTGCAGTCGCTCGACGAGGCAATGGGCCGCGGCGCCTCACGACCCATGGGCCAGCGCTCGCTCGGGAGCGGCCGTCACGATTCGATCAGCCTGACGAGATCCTTGGATTCCAAGGGCTTCTCCAGGAAGGCCGACAAGCCGGCTGCAAGCATGCGCTCGCTGTCCCCGGGCTCCGCCCTTCCGCTCGCCGACGGAATGCGAGATCGGGTGCCGCTTGCCGAAGCGCGGAGACTGCGCTTGCCTCGCTCAGTCCTGGCAAATGGACGTCCAAGTTCACGCAGGCGAAGCGCTCAACGGCGAGAAGTTGCAGGAACGGCTCCGCGGTCGGGCAGAGACGGAGGCGGAGGCGCCGCGCAGTGACGTCGAGCAAAGCGCCGAGCGATTCGCGAAAAGCCTCGTCATCATCGACAACTGCGACCACGCCGCCGTCGCCGCCGGAACTGCTGATCGGAAATGGACCCGACGACGTCGGCACGGCCAGACTGCCCGCGCCTGGGACTCGCATCCGCGCAAAGCATCGCTCGGCTCGGTTCATCCCAATGCCGGCGACTACGCACCCTCGCTTCATGCCCCCGGCTTGATCTTCAGCGCGAGCCCTAGCCGCACAAGTTGCGAGAAGCTCTCCACTTGCAGCTTCTCCATGACACGCGCGCGATGCACTTCGACGGTGCGCGGGCTGAGCGAAAGGACGCGCGCTACCTCCTTGTTCGCGCAGCCATCGACCAGGAGAGCGCAGACCTCCCGCTCGCGCTCGGTCAGGCGCTGCAGGTTGCGCTCGAACTCTGACCGCGCCGCGTCGCTCTCCCGCCGCTCTCGGCTGAAACGCAGAGCTGCATCGACCGCGACGAGCAGTCCACTCCGGCTGAAGGGCTTCTCGATGAAGTCGAACGCGCCCGACCGCATGGCTCGGACGGCAAGGGGGACGTCGCCGTGCCCGGTCATGACGATGACCGGGTTCGCCACAGAACGGCGCGCCAGCTCGGCAAGGAGCGCGAAGCCGTCCATGCCCGGCATGCGCAGATCAGCGAGCACGCATCCCACGGCGGCCGACCGGTAGTCCCGGAGGAACGCATCGGCAGAGCGGAACACGCGGACCGTGAAGGGCTCGCTCGCGAGCAGTGCCGCCACGGAATCGCCGAATGCCTCGTCGTCGTCGACGATCAAGACCGCTTGCCCTGACGCGTCAGGCTGGCGCATCGGGGCTATCTCCGACAGGCAGCGTGAAGCCGAAAGCGGCGCCGCCGCCGGGATACGGCCTTGCGCCGATCGTCCCGCCATGCGCCTCGACGATCGTCCGGCAGATCGAGAGGCCGAGGCCCCTGAGCTTCGTCGCCTCGTAGGGCGAGAGCGGGCGTCCTTCCCGCTCTGGCGAGATGCCAGGCGCGCGATCGGCGACGGAGAACTCCACGGCGCCGACGGCCATCGCCGTCCGGACGACCAGGGATCCCGGCCCCCTGCCGGACATCGCCTCTATGGCTTTGCGGATGAGGTTGAACAGCACCTGCCGGACCTGCACAGGGTCGACGAACACGGCCGGCAGGTCTGCCTCCAGGTCGGTCTCGATCCGGACGTCCTGGACCTTGACGCTGACGGTCGCGAGCCCACGCGCCGCCTCGACGACTGCGTTGAGGTTCTCTGCCCGCCGGCCCGCAACGGTGGCCGAGACCAAGCCGCGCATCCGCCGGACGATGCCGCCGGCGCGCGCGACCGACCGACGGATCTTCGCTCTCCGCTGCGAGCTGGCGGCTGGCCTCGAGGCAATTGGCGATCGCACCGAGCGGCTGGTTGAGGTCGTGCGCAAGCTGGCTCCCCATCTGTCCCAGCGCGCTCAAGCGCGACAGCTGGAGCAGCTCCGGCTGGACGGTGGCCAGTCGGGCCTCGGTGTCCCTTTGCCGCGAGACGTCGCGGATGAAGCCGGTGAAGATCCGTCGGCCGCCGGCGATAAGCGCGTCGCCGACCGAGAGCTCGCACGGCAACGTGGAGCCGTCCTTCCGCTGGGCGATGACGAGACGCCCGATGCCGATGATCCGTCTCTCGCCAGTGCGGAGGCAGCGGCTCATGTAGCAGTCATGCTGGCCTCGATAGGGCTCGGGCATGAGCGATCGAACGTTGGACCCGATGACCTCGTCCGACGTGTAGCCGCAGATGCGCTGGGCGGCGGCGGCGTCGAACAACTCGATGGTTCCCCGCTCGTCGATCGCGATGACCGCGTCGCTCGAGGTATCGACGGCTGCGCCGAGCAGCGAGCCCTGCTCGCGGGTGCGCTCGACGGAGTCGGCCAGCGAGCGGGCCAGGACAGAGACCTCGATGTAGCGGCTTGTCTCGTGCACCATAGCCGCCGAAGGGTCGCCGCGCGCCACAGTCGCCGCCGCTCCCGCGATCTGCGCAACCGGCGAAGCGATCCTCGACGCGAACAGCCAGACCACGAGAACGGCGAGAAGCACCAGCAGCGCCCCGACCAGGACGACGTGCAGGCGAGGGTCGCGCAGCGCCGCACCGACCCGCTCGCCGCTCTGCAGGACCATGACGTGCCAGCCGAGCGCCGATTGCCCGGATTCCGCCAGCCCCGGGCGTTCGACGAGCACGGCACCCGACGCATCGGCGAACCGCATGCGGTCGCCGACGGCGCGGCCCAGCGCCATTGCATTCTGCACCGCAGAGAGCGGCATGCCTCCTGTCGCAGCGATCACAGCGCCGTCCAACCGGGCGAACGCGATCCACGGGTACGCAGTCGATGCGCGTCGACGTCCATCGAGCGCCTTCTGCAGGACGCCGAGCGGCGCGCCCGGCGTGCACGCACCAAGCGCGGGGAAGGCGGCAAGCACCGAAAGGTCTGAGCGACGCTCCGCCAGCATCGTGTCGAGGGTCGCAGCCGTCGCGGACGCCGCTTGCTCGAGATCGCGACCGATCTCGGCGCGAATGCGAGCCGCCGCGGTCTTGCCCACGGCCACCGTCTCGGCACTGATGCCGGCGAAAGCGACGGCCCCGAAGACTATCGCCAAGAGAGTTCTGAGGCTCATCTTGCCATCCCGCATCCCGCGTGGATGGTAGTCTCCTTCTCGGAGAATTGCTAATCTGGCGATCAACGACCAATGCACAACTTGTTGCGTGCACCTCCAGGATGCGGCTGCGCGCGACTGGCGAAGATCGCCGCGACTAGAGCAGCGTTCCCTTGGCCAGCGCCTGCCGGCGCAGATAGAGCGATGCCCGGTACCGCTCCTCGCCAGTCGCAGCCCTCAAATTGTCTAGGATTTCCAATAGCTTGCCCGCCCCGAGGCTGTCGCCCCAGGCAAGCGGGCCGAGCGGGCTCTCGAGCCCGAGGGTGACGGCATTGTCGATCGTCTCTGACGGTGCGACGCCCTTCAAGACGGCGTCGCAGGCCTCGTTCGCCATCATCGCGACGGTGCGCGCGACGATCAATCCGGGCAGGTCGCCGATCAAGGAGACGGCCAGGCCGGCCGCCTGGAACAGCCCGACCGCGAGGGCCTGGGCATCTTGCGAGCATTGCGCCGCCGTCGCCAAGGCGACGCGCGTCGTGGTCGCCGGATCGAGCGCCAGGTCGAACAGCACGACGTTGAAGGCCTCCTCCGACGCGGCGACTTGCGTCGCCATACGGCCGTCGGTCGGTTGGATCACGACATCGTCGAGGAAGAGGCGCATCGGCCCGATGTCGAAGTCTTTCCGCCGAACCTCGACGCCGCCGCGCGCCAATCGCGCCAGAAATGCCTCCCAGTCGCCCGGCTCGCCCTCGACATGCACGCTCGTCGGCTTCCGACCGGGCGGAGCGTCCTTGGGCATCGGCGGCGCAGCTCCGCCCGCATAGTCGAACCATCCGCGCCCCGTGCGCTTGCCGAGCCAGCCGGCCTCGACCAGCGTCTGCTGGAGATTGGTCGGGCGGTAGCGCGGGTCTTCCTCGTTCGCGCGATAGATCGTGGTGGCGGTGCCATAGCTCAGGTCGTTGCCGATCTTGTCCATGAGGGCGAACGGACCGGTGGCGAAGCCGCCGGCCTCGACGAGCACGGCATCGATCGTCGCCGCGTCGGCGCCGCCGTCCTCGAGGATCCGGATCGCTTCGGTCTGGTACGGCAGCGCGACGCGGCTGACGATGAAGCCGGGCGTCGCCGCGGAACGGACCGGCGTCTTGCCCCAGGCAGACATGGTTGCCTCGGCGACGGCCATCACCTCCTCCGCCGTGGCGATGCCGTTCACGACCTCGATGAGCGAGCCGATCGGCGAGGGATTGAAGAGGTGCAGGCCGAGCAGCCGTTCCGGCCGCTTCAGCGCCGAGCCGATCGCTGCGATCGAAAGCGCCGCGGTGCAGGTGCCGAAGATGGTGTCCGGCCCGACGCTCGGCTCGACCGTGGCGAGCAGGCTGCGCTTGGCGGCAAGGTCCTCGGCAACCGCCTCGATCACGAGGCCGGCCTTCGAGAGGGCGTCGGGCTTGTCGATCACGAAAAGCCGCTGCGCCGCGTCCTTCGCCTTGCCGCGCTTGGCAAGCTCCTCCATGGCAGCGACGATGGCCAGCTTCGCGGCCCCGCGCTGCTCGGCGGAAACGTCGTAGAGCATGACCGGGTGCCCGGCCGCGAGCGCGGTCTGCGCAACGCTGCGGCCGACGGTCCCCGCCCCGAGGACGCCGACGATCGTCGTCGAGGGAAGCGCTTTGGCTTGGGTCATCGCTGTTCGCTCGCCCTCTCGGCTGCTGCTGGCGGCCGCGACACCGTGCCGGCGTAGGCGGAGAAGACCTGCTCCAGGCTGGTCTGGTGCAGGCCGAGCTTGGCCGGGTTGTAGATCGTCACGTTCGACGCTCGGACCATGCGACGGGCAATGCACGTCCCGGGCAGCTCTCTGCCCGAGCCGCCGCCGTCAGGCGGCGTCTCGATGTCGAGGTCGATGAGGTTCAGACAGGCCATGTCCTGCTCGAACGTCCCCAGCGCCGCGAGCGGCGCTCCCGATGCCCAGGCCAGGATCGCCCGGTTGGACGCATCGTGCGCGACGCAGAGCATGTGCGTCCAGTCCGTCCGCGCGACCAGGCGCTCGAACGCCGTCGTGACCCGGCGCGCGAAGTCGGCGAACGCCTCGCCGCCGATCCAAGTTCCTCCTGGGCGGCCGGCCGCGTCAAAGCCCCGGACCAGCGCCTCGGCGCGCGCCTCGCGCGGCAGGTCGTCGAGCCGCCCGCCGCGGATCTCCTTGATATCGGGCTCATCCTCGATCGCGATGTCGCGGCGGCCGAGGACGATGCGCGCGGTCTCCAGGGTCCTTCGCAGGCCGCTGCTGACCGCCCGGTCGAACGGCACGTCTGCGAGCGCTCGTGCGACGCTCTCGGCCTGGGCGCGCCCTTCCGGCGTGAGCTCGACCTCGCGCGGATTGACGGGCCGCCCGTCCGCGTCGAA
>JAEULF010000019.1 GCA_016793965.1 Alphaproteobacteria bacterium
GTGGTCGGCGCGCGCTACGGCCTGCCGGACATCGGGCTGTGCAGCCTCGGCGAGATCTCGGCCGGCATCCGCGACATCATGGGTGCCACGACGCTGCCCGTGCTGATCGACTCCGACGACGGCTACGGCGACGTCAAGAACGTGACGCACTCGATCCGCACCTACGAGCGCATGGGAGCGTCCGCCATCTTCATCGAGGACCAGGTGGCGCCGAAGCGCTGCGGCCACATGGCCGGCAAGGACGTCGTGCCGGTCGAGGTCATGGAGCGCAAGATCCGCGCCGCCGCCGCCGCGCGCGAATCGAAGGACACCTTCCTCATCGCCCGCACCGACGCGCGCGCCGTGCACGGCCTCGACGACGCGCTGCGCCGCGCCGAGCGCTACGTGCGCGCCGGCGCCGACGGCATCTTCGTCGAGGCGCCGACGACGGTGGCCGAGCTGGAGCGCGTCGGCCGGGAGGTGCAGGTGCCGCAGTTCTGCAACATGCTGACCGGCGGGCTGACGCCGATCCTGACCAACAAGGAGCTCTACGACATGGGCTTCGAGATGGTCGTGCACGGCATCTCGCTGGTGATGCGCGCGGCGAAGGCGCTGCGCGACGCGCTCGACGACATCAAGGCCGACCGCGTGGACTACCGGCAGGGCTATGTCTCCTTCGAGGAGTTCAAGGAGATCACGCGCTTCAAGGAATGGGCGGCGGTGGAGGACGAGTTCGGCGGGGACAAGCGCGGGCGGTGACCGCTGCGCGCCCCCGGCGTATAGTCGGCGCGACGGAGGGTCTCATGTCGTCGACTCCGGTGGCACGAGCCTGGACGCTCGATCAGTACCTCGACTGGGAGGAGCGCCAGCCGGTCAAGCACGAGCTGATCGACGGCCAGCCGCGCATGATGGTCGGCAGCCGGATCGCGCACCAGAAGATCGAGACCAACATCGTGGCAGCCCTGCATCCGCGGCTGCGCGGGTCGGGTTGCCGGGTGTTCGGCGACGCGACCAAGCTCAAGGCGCCCAACGGCAACGTCTACTACCCCGATGCCATGGTCGCGTGCGGCGCGCGCGGCGACCAGGATCGCTGGATCGAGGATCCGGTCGTGCTGGTCGAGGTGATCTCGCCGGGCAGCGAGGCCGACGATCGCGGGCACAAGCTGCTCGCCTACCAGGTCATTTCCTCGCTCCCGGCGTACCTGATCGTCGCCCAGGCGGAGCGGCGCGTGGACGTCTACCGGCGCGACGACGAGGGCCGCTGGCGGCATGAGATCGTGACGAGCGGCAGCATCAACCTGCCTGTCGGGACCGTGGCCGTTTCGCTGGACGAGATCTATGAGGACGTTGCCGCCGTGCCGCCGAGCGCTGCCGCTGGCGCGTGACGGGCGCGGCCCCAGTTGCGGCCCAAAAGCCCCGGTCCTGCCGCAATCCCGCCAAGGCGGGCCGTTACCTCGATGCTGACGCTTGGCCACGCAGGCCGGGCAGAGCAAGAGGGCACGGACGATGGCATACCTGCAGTACGAGATCGACACGCAGCGCGGCCGCCGCTTCGCCGGCGCCGCGGGCGGGCTGCGCGGCGAGGTGGCGCTCGTCTCCGGCACGGTATGCGGCCGCGTCTGGGCGCCGACAGCTGGCGTCGCGCCGCCCTGGGTGCCATATCCCGACGTGATCGCGGCGCTCTCCGATGTCGAGGCGCGGCTGCGTCGGGCGGCGAGCGACGGCAGCGAGGAGCTGCGGGCAGCGTGACCGGCATGCTCGACACGGCGATCCGGGTAAGGCCGGCCGAACCTGCCGACGGCCCCGAGATCCGCGCCGTCGTCAAACGCGCCTTCGGGCGTTGCCGCGAGGCCGAGCTGGTCGAGGGGCTGCGGACCGACGGCGATCTCGCGCTCTCGCTGGTCGCCGACATCGTGGGGTTGGCCGTCGTCGGCCATGTCGGCTTCAGCCGCCTCGCGATCATGCGCGAAGCGGGCGAGGTTGGCGCTCTCGCCTTGGCGCCGCTCGCCGTCCTGCCGGGCTGGCAGCGGCGGGGCGTCGGCGGCGCCCTGGTCGAGCACGGCATCGCCGCCTGCCGCCGGACCGACGCCGCCGCGATCGTCGTGCTCGGCGACCCGGCATACTATCCGCGCTTCGGCTTCTCGGCCGCAGCCGCCGCGACCTTGTCGGCTCCCTTCAAGGGCGCCGCGTTCATGGCCCTGGAGCTGCGCCCGGGCCTGCTTGCTGGCGGTGGCCGCTTGCGCTATGCGCCGGCCTTCGGGATCGCCGCCCCGGCGTGACGTCCCGAGCTCGGAGGGACGGCCTTGCGAATCAGCAACGTGCACCGGCGCGACATCGCGGCGCCGCATGTCGCTGTCGGCGCCTTGATCGACGGCCTGGCAAGCCCGCGCGACGCGCTATGGCCGCGCGACCGCTGGCCGGCGGTGCGCTTCGACCGGCCGCTCGGCGTCGGCGCAGTCGGCGGCCACGGGCCGGTGAGCTATGCGGTCGAGGCTTACGAGCCGGGCCGCTGGATCGTCTTCAGGTTCACGCCGGCCGGGCGCTTCAGCCGCATCCTCGACGGCACGCATGCGCTCGACGTCGAGGCGGTCGATGCGGCGACGACGCGCCTCTGGCATCGCATCGAGGCGCGCGCGCGCCGGATCGACCTGCCGTTCTGGTGGCTCGTCGTCGAGCCGTTGCACGACGCGCTGATCGAGGACGCCTTCGACCGCGCGGAGCGCGCGGCGACGGGACGGCTCGACCGCCCGGCGCGCTGGTCGCCCTGGGTCCGCCTGCTGCGGCGCCTGCTCGGCCGTCCCTAGAGCCCGAAGGCTGCGGCAAGGATGGCGCGCGCTCGCCGTCCCGCCCCAAGGTCCCAGGCGTTGACGATCGCCAGGCGGAAGCCGCCCGGCGGCATGGCGTGCGACTCCGGTGCCCGGTCGTCATGGAAGGTGATCTGGACGCTGGAGACGCCCGGGATCGCCAGGGCCTCGTCGATCGCCGCGCGCGGCGGATGGCGGTAGCGGCGCAGATGCGGCCCGAAGAGGATCACCGACCAGCCGTCGCGCCGGTCGCCGTCGGCGAAGTCCCAGCCCTTGCCGCAGTGCAGCCGCACCACCGCGTCGATCCAGCCGGCGCCGTAGAGATCCGGCCATTGGTCGGAGAAGCGCAGGTGCAGCTCGATGATGCGGCCGCCGATCGTCTCGAAATTGACGCAGCCGGTGTAGCTCGCCAAGTTCCGGCGGATCCAGGCGCTGAGATAGGCCTCCAACGCTGGTCGCGCCGCCGCCTCGACCTGCCAGCGGTCGAAGGTGCCGCCGCCGGCCGGCACGCCGCAGACGTGCCGCCACCAGGCCGGCTCCCCGGCCAGGACCGCCGCGTCGCTGCTGACATGCTCGCCGTCCAGCAGCTCCATCCACATATGGCCGGGCTGCTGCAGGCGCGCGTACTCCTCGGCCGAGGCGATCGCCTGGCTGCCCGTGCCCATGCCGCGCAGGTTCATCACGGGCTTCGAGAACACGGGGTAGCGATCGGGCGCGATGCCGTGCGGCGCGTGCGCCAGCCCCTGCGTCTCGGCCACCAGCAGCTTGCTGTAGACCCAGCGGTGCGCCGGGTAGAGCAGCCAGGAATCCGTGTCGTCCGTCGGCACGATCACGTCGTCGGGGCAGGCGACGCCCCGGAAGTACTGCTCGCGCCAGGGGTCGCGCTCGATGATCGGCATCGTGGCTCCCGCGTCACCGCCCGATGCGATCCATCAGCAGATTCCACTGCATGGCAAGGTGCAGAATGGGCTGGCGGAAGCGGTGCAGGGGAATCGGCGCGACCGGCACTGTCGGGAAGGGCAGGCTTGCGGCCGAGGCTCCGAGCGCGCGCTCGGCCAGCACGCGGCCCATGACCGTCGCCAGGGCGACGCCCTTGCCGTTGAAGCCGAGGCCGGCCAGGACGCCGGGTGCCGGCTCGTGCAGGTGCGGCAGCCGGTCCCAGGTGATCGCCAACGTGCCGGCCCAGCCGTGGGCGACCCGGAGATTGCCGAGCTGGGGAAAGATGTCCTGCAGCACGCGCTTCATGATGCCGTACTCGACCGGCCGATCGCGCGTCGTGAAGGAGGCGCGACCTCCGATCACGAGACGGCCCTCCGGGTCCTTGCGGAAGTAGAGGATCAGGCGGCGGCTGTCGGCGGCGGCGTGGCTCTGCGGCAGCACGGCGCGCCGTTGGCTCTCGTCCAGCGGCGTCGTGGCGATCTGGAAGCTGTTGACGGGCAGCACCGTCTCGCGCAGGCCCGGCCACAGACCGTCTGTGTAAGCATTGGTCGCCAGGATCACCGCGCGCGCGCGCAGCCGGCCGCGCGGCGTCGCGATCGCCCAGCGCGCCGCGTCGCCCGTGCCCTCGCGCGCCAGCGACAGCGCGGGCGTGCGCACGTGCACGGCGGCGCCGCGCCGGATCGCCGCGGCGGCAAGGCCGCGCGCCAGGCTCAACGGGTTGAGCTGGCCGCCGCGCGGATCGACATAGCCGCCGCAGTAGCGGTCGGAGCCGAGCAACGCGGCAGCCGCCTGCTTGTCGAGGAAGCGCGTGCCCAGGCCGGCTTTGGCGCCGCGCTCGGCGCGCGCCTTGTAGAGGTCGAGCATCGCCGGCGTGTGCGCGAGGAACAGGGCGCCGGGTCGCGAAGCGCCGCAGTCGAAGCCGAGGCGCGCGATGAGCGCGAAGAGCGCGTCCGGCGCCTCGTCCGCGGCCTGGACCAGCCGCCGCGCTGCCTCCTCGCCGTGCAGCGCCGCGATGTCGGCGAGCGCCGGGCGCAGCCCCGGGTTCACCTGGCCGCCGTTGCGGCCCGAAGCGCCCCAGCCGATCTCCGCGGCCTCGATCACCGCCACGTCGGTGCCGCGCTCCGCCAGGTGCAAGGCGGCGGCAAGGCCGCAGTAGCCGGCGCCGACGACCGCCACGTCGACATCGCGGTCGCCGTCCAGGGGCGATGCCGGGGGCGCTGCGGCGGCGGTCGCCGCCCAGAGCGAGTCCGGATGATCGGGCCGCGCCGCCATCGGCCTCACCAGTAGCGCAGCTTGGCGTCGGTCAGCAGCTCGATGCCGTTCTCGCCGACCAGGATGGTCTCCTCGAAGTCCCCGAGATAGCCGTCGCGCGACAGGGTGCGCTCGAAGTTGAGCACCATGCCCGGCTTGATCACCGTCGGCTCTCCGGGCACCAGCCAGGGCGTGTCCCAGCCCATGCCGAGGCCGTGCCCGAGGCCGGAGAACACGCCCTCGAGCGGATAGCCCATGTCGACCTGCTTCTTGAGCCCGGCCTCGGCGATGGCGCCCGCCGTCGTGCCGACGCGCGTGCGCTCGATGCCCGTCTGCACCGTCGCGATGGCCGCCTCGAAGGCGTCGATCTGCCGGTTGGTCGGCGGCCCGATCGGGCGCGCGCGAGAGACGTCGAAGTAATAGCCGTCGAGGATGCCGGATATGCCGAGGCGCAGCCACATGCCCTTCTTGAGCGGCACGTCCGAGCGCCAGGTCGGGAAGGTCGAGCGGTGCACCGTCGGCTCGTCGCCGCCGGTGCCCGACGCCATGAACGAGTTGTAGAGCATGCCGCCGGCCGGCACGAGGACCTGCATGCCCGCTGCGACGACGTCGCCGTGCGTGGCGCCGGGCACGGCCGCCTGCATCATGGCGTCGAGCATGCGCGAGCCGAGCTTGGCCGACGCGCGCAGGCGATCGATCTCCGCCGGCGACTTGAAGCGGCGCAGCTCCGCCAGGATCGCGTCGGCCGGCTCGACCTTGAGATCGGGGAGCGCGCGCGTCAGCGCCTGGTACATGGAGGTCGGCAGCACGTCCTCGCCGACAAGGCCGACGCGCCCGCGGGCCAGGCCGAAGCGCTGCAGCGCGGCTGCGACGCTCTCGATCACGTTGTCGGTCTTCTCGATCCGGTCGGCCGGCATGGCGACGCCCTGGAGATAGGGGATGTCGGCCACCAGCAGCCCGGGGTCACCGACGGGCAGCACCAGGAAGCTGTGCGCGCGCCCGGTCCAGTGCGGCGCCAGGTCGGGCGTGAACGGGTATGACGTGTAGAAGTTCGCGAGATAGAGCACGTCGGCGTAGCGGTCGGTCGTGCCGCCGCCGCGCGAGCACACGATCAGGCCGTCGAGGCCCTTGGCGCGCGCGAGCTCCTGGGCGCGGCGGCGCCGCTCCGCGAACTCGGCGTCGGGGATCTGGACCTTCGGCCAGGGCTTGGAGCTTTGAGGCGTGCTCATGGTGTCCTCCGCAGGAGCGCGAACGCGGTGAAGGTGGACGCCGTGACCAGGATCAGCATGGTCGATACGGCGGCAACGATGGGGTTGATCTCGAAGCGGATGCCCGTCCACATCTGCACGGGCAGCGTCATGGCGCCGATGCCCGTCATGAAGAGCGAGACGACCACCTCGTCGAAGGAGGTGAGGAAGGCGAAGAGCGCGCCGGCGAGCACGCCCGGGCGGATCATCGGCAAGGTGATCCGCCGGAAGGCGTAGAGCGGCGACGCGCCGAGGCTGCGCGCGGCGCGCAGCACCGTCCAGTCCATCCGGTTGAGAACTGCGGAGACGTTGACCAGGACGAAGGGCAGCGCCATCACGACATGCGCCGCGACCAGGCCGGGGATCGTGCCGGCGATGCCCCACGCGGCAAAGACGCGATAGAGCGCGACCGCGGTGACGATCGCCGGCACCATCATCGGCGTCAGCAGCAGGGCGGCGACGGCGCCGCGCAGGGGCACCCGGCCGCGCGCGATCGCCAGGGCTGCCGCCGTTCCGAGGACCGTGGCGATCGCGGTGGCGAGCACGGCGACGACGAGGCTCGTGATCGCCGAGCCCCACCATTCCCGGCGCTCGAAGAAGGCGGCGTACCAGCGCGTCGAGTAGCCGGGCGGCGGGAAGATCAGGAACTCCGCGGCATTGAAGGACATCGGCACGACGGCGAGCGTCGGCAGCGCCAGGAACGCCAGGACGAGCCCGACATGCAGGTCGAGCGCGCGCGCCGGCCATGCGCGGCGCCGCGCGCCATGGGCGACGGCCGCGCTCACGCCAGGTCTCCCCAGAGGGCGCCGACGCGGAACCAGCGCTGCGCGGCCGCATAGAGCGTCAGCGTGGTGGCGAGGAGGAGGGTGGCGAGGGCAGCGGCAAAGCCCCAGTTGAGGGTCTGGTTGATGTTCAGCTCGACGAGTTGCGCCAGCATGATGTCGCGCGTGCCGCCGAGCAGCGCGGGGATCACGAAGAAGCCGAGGCTGATGGTGAACACCAGCAGGGTGCCTGCCATGACGCCCGGAAGCGTCATCGGCAAGTAGACGCGCCGGAAGGCCGTCACCGGGCCGGCGCCGAGGCCGTATGCTGCCCGCATGAGCGCGGGATCGATGCGCGTCATGACGGCGGCGATCGGCAGGACCATGTAGGGCAGCATGATCTGCGTCATGCCGATGAAGACGCCGAGCGTGTTCTGCACGAGCGGCAGGGGGTCCTCGACGAGGCCGGCGCCGACCAGGGCGCCGTTCAGCATGCCCTTGGGATTGAGGAGCACGAGCCAGCCATAGGCGCGCACCAGCAGGTTGGTCCAGAACGGGATGAGGATGCCGGCCAAGATGAGCGCTCGGGCGCGCGGTCCTGCATGGGCCAGCCGATAGGCGAGCGGGTAGCCGAGCACCAGGCAGATGAGCGCCGTGCCCGCGCCCATCAGCAGCGTGCGCTGCAGCACCTTGAGATAGGCCGGCACCTCCCACAGGCGCACATAGTGCTCGATCGTCCAGCCGCCCTTGTCGTGCACGCTGATGCCGATCAGCGTCGCGACCGGGTGCACGAAGGCGACAGCGAGGAAGAGGACCGCCGGGACGACCAGCAAGCCGACGCGCGTCCCCTCGCCGAGCAGCGGGGCGCGAGCGGTCGATGCGGCGATCGCGGTCATGCCGAGAGCGAGCGCCAGCCGCCGCGCCGGGACGGAGCCCCGGCGCGGCGGCGGCGCGGTCCTTGCTGTGCGCTCGGCGTCAGCCGATACGCCACTGGTTCAGCTTCTCCTGCACCTTCTCGCGGTTCTCGCCCCACCAGCCTTCGTCGGTCATCACGAACTTGCCCTGCTGCTGCGGGCCGCCGGAGAGGAGGGTGGCGCGATCCTTCGGCAGCAGGTCGTACGCCTTC
>JAEULF010000223.1 GCA_016793965.1 Alphaproteobacteria bacterium
GCGGGCACCAGGACCTTCGGGATGCCGAGCTCGCGCGCCAGCGCCACGGCGTGCAGCGGCCCGGCGCCGCCGAAGGCGAACAGCACGAAGTCGCGCGGGTCGTGGCCGCGCGCCAGCGAGACCATGCGCACGGCGCCGGCCATCTTGTCGTTGGCGACGCGCACGATGGCTGCCGCCGTCTGCTCGGCATCGAGGCCGAGGTGCTGGCCGCACTGCTCGACCAGCGCGGCGTGCAGGGACGCCATCGCGACAGGGCTGTCGACCGACAGCAGCTTCGCCGGGTTCAGGCGCCCGAGCGCAAGGTTGGCGTCGGTGATCGTCGGCCGCTTGCCGCCCCGGCCGTAGCAGATCGGCCCGGGCGAAGCGCCCGCGCTCTCCGGGCCGACCTGCAGCAGGCCGCCCTCGTTGATGAAGGCGATCGAGCCGCCGCCGGCGCCGATCGTGTGCACGTCCACCATCGGCACGTGGATCGGCATCGCGTACTCGATCTCGAGCTCCGCCGAGACTTGCGGCAGCCCGTCCTCGATCAGCGCCACGTCGGTCGAGGTGCCGCCCATGTCGTAGGTGACGAGGTTCGGGAAGCCGGAGGCGATGCCCGTGTAGGCGGCGGCCATGACGCCGGACGCCGGGCCGGACATGACGGTCTTCGCTGCCTCCTCGGCGACGATGCGCGAGGACACCGTGCCGCCGTTGCCCTGCATCACCAGCAGGTCGTGCCGGAAGCCGCGCCCGGAGAGCTCGCCCTGCAGGCTCTCGACGTAGCGCGCGAGCACCGGCTGGATCGCCGCGTTGACCGCCGCGGTCGTGCCGCGCTCGTACTCGCGGAACTCCTGCACCAGGCGGTGGCTGAGCGTCACGTACGGGTTCGGCCAGAGTCCGGCCGCGATCTCGCCGACGAGGAGCTCGTGCGCCGGGTTGGCGTAGGAATGCAGGAACAGGACGACGAGCGCCTCGGCGCCGCGAGAGATCAGGGCCTTGATCGCGTCCTCGACGTCGTGGTGCATCAGCGGGCGCAGCACCTCGCCCGACGCGCTGACGCGCTCGTCCACCTCGATCCGCAGGTCGCGCGGGATGAGCGGGCGAAACGTCCCGCGCATGCCGTAGGGCTGCGGCCGGGTGCGGCGCCCGAGCTCGAGCACGTCGCGGAACCCGCGCGTCGTGACCAGGCCGACGCGCGCGATCTTCCGCTCCAGCAGGGCGTTCGTCGTCGTCGTCGTGCCATGCACGATCACGTCGATGTCGCCGAGCGACTCGCCGGTCCGGCTGATCGCCTCGAGCACGCCGAAAGCCTGGTTCTCGACCGTGGTCGGGACCTTGGCGAGCTTCATGCGCGGCGGCCCGCGCCCGTCGCCGTCGTCGAGCAGGATGAGGTCGGTGAACGTGCCGCCGACGTCGCAGCCGACGATCTTCATGCCCCACCCCTCGGCCCCGCAGCCGCCTTTCCGTGATTTCGCGCCATGGTCTCCCTTACACCGTCAGGTAGGCTTGCCGGACCTCGTCGTTCGCGGCGAGGTCCGCCATGGCGCCTTGGTACCTGATTCGGCCCTTCTCGATCACGTAGGCCCGGTCGCTGACCTCCCGGGCGAAGTAGAGATTCTGCTCGGAGAGCAGGATCGTCAGGCCCTCTGCCTTGAGCGCCTTGAGGGTGCGCGCCATCTGCTCGACGATGACGGGCGCCAGGCCCTCGGACGGCTCGTCGAGCAGGATCGCCTGCGGGTTGCCCATGAGGGTGCGGGCGATGGTCAGCATCTGCTGCTCGCCCCCGGACATCCGCGCCGCCGACCGGTGGCGCATCTCCGCCAGGTTGGGGAAGATCTGGAACAGCCGCTCGGGCGTCCAGGCGGGCAGGCCGGGGCGCGGCGGGCGCCGCCCGACCTCCAGGTTCTCCGCCACCGACAGGTCCGTGAAGATCCGGCGATCCTCGGGGACGTAGCCGAGGCCGAGCTGGCAGACGAGGTAGGGCTGCAGCGCGGCGATCTCGGCGCCGGCGAAGCGCCGCCTGCCGGCGCTGCCCGGCAGCAGGCCCATCAGAGCCTTGAGCGTCGTCGACTTGCCGGCGCCGTTGCGGCCCATGAGCGCGACCACCTCGCCGCGGCGCACCGAGAGCGCCACGTCGAACAGGATATGCGCCCGGCCGTACCAGGCGTTGAGGCCCTCGGCCTCGAGGAGCGCGTCGCCGCTGTCGCCGGCTGCGTGCGGAAGCATCGCGGCCTCAGCGGTCGAGATGCGAGGGCAGGTAGCGCTTCATGCGCTCCTGGATCTCCCTGCGCTCCTGCTCGTCGGGCATCGGCAGCTCCTCGACGGGGACCGGGCCAGGCTTGCGGGCAGCGATGCTCCCTGGCGTCTCTGGCGCCGGAGGGATGCCGTCGAGGTCGGCGACGATGGACCGCGTGTACTCCTGCGCCTCCTCGAGCTGGCGCGGATCGGCAGGGTCGATGGTGAATGGCTGGCGCTCCTCGTCCGCGCGCAGCTTCCGGCGGACGACCAGGAACGACACGATGTCGATCGCGGCGACGGCGGCGAACAGGACGCCCGGCTCCATGCGTCCGAGGAGCAGCGACGACAGCGCCATGAAAGTGACGAAGATGCCCTCGACGATCAGGCCGAACAGGAACTGCGAGCCGCTGCGCGCCCCGAACAGGTACATCATCAGGCAAGCGACCATCGAAGCCTTCCTTGTCCGCCGCGTCGCGGCGCTCCTGCGTCAGCCGCCGGCGCGGCGCGCCGCCTCGGTGCCGGCGCCGCCGAGATAGATCCGCTGCACCTCCGGGTTCTCGCGCACCTCGGCCGGCTTGCCCGACGCGATGAGCCGGCCGCGGTCGAGGACGACGATCCGGTCAGCATGGGCGAACACCACGTCCATGTCATGCTCCGTGAACAGGACGCTGATGCCGCTGCTGCGGACGATGTCCTTGGTCAGCGCCATCAGGGTCACGCGCTCCTTCGGCGCCATGCCGGCGGTCGGCTCGTCCATCAGCAGCAGGCGCGGGCCGTGCGCGAGCGCCACCGCGAGCTCGACCCGCTTGATGTCGCCGTAAGCGAGCACGCCGCACGGCCGGTCTGCCTGGTCGCCCATGCCGACCTGCGCCAGGGCGGCCTCCGCCTCGGCGCGGAAGAGGTTTCGGGCCGGCGTCCAGAGCCCGGCCAGCCGGTGCCGGTGCGACAGCAGCACCATCTGCACGTTCTCGCGCACGGTCATCGACGCGAACGTGGCCGTGATCTGGAAGGTGCGGCCGACGCCCAGACGCCAGATCTGGCGCGGCTTCAGGCCGACGAGCGAGCGGCCGGCGAGCGCGATCGTGCCCGAATCGGGCCGCAGCTGGCCGCCGACCATGTTGAAGCAGGTCGACTTGCCGGCGCCGTTCGGGCCGATGATGGCGAGGAGCTCGCCCTCGCCCAGGGCGAAGCTGACGTCCTGGACGGCGCGCACGCCGCCGAACGCCTTGGCTAGGCCCTTGACGTCGAGCACCGCGCTCATGGCGACGCCTTGCCGCGGCTGCGCAGCGCCGCGAGCGAGCCCACGATGCCGGCAGGGAAGACGAGCACGAGGACGAGGATCACCAGGCCGAAGAACGAGCGGTAGAACTCCGTCGCGCGGCGGATCGCGTCGAACAGCCAGGTGAAGGTCACGGCGCCGACCACCGGCCCCAGGAGCGTCTGCACGCCGCCCATGAGGATCATGACCAGGCCGTCGACCGACTTCGGGATCTCCAGGTACTGCGCGTCGGCGACGCCCTTGGCGAAGACGAAGACGCCGCCGGCGACGCCGGCGAACGCGCCGGCCAGCGCGAATGCGAGCCACTGCGTGCGCTTGACGTCGATGCCGATCGCCTCGGCGCGCAGCGGCGAGTCGCGGCCGGCGCGCAACGCGTAGCCGAAGGGCGCATGCACGGCGCGCCAGAGGGCGAAGATGCCGGCCGCCGTGATCGCGAAGGCAAGATAGTAGTAGGCCACGCTGCCCGCGAGCCAGGACGCGCGCGTGATGCCGGGCATGCCGTTCGAGCCGCCGGTCACGCTGTCC
The DNA here is from genome assembly GCA_016793965.1 of Alphaproteobacteria bacterium. Taxonomy (GTDB): domain Bacteria; phylum Pseudomonadota; class Alphaproteobacteria; order JAEULF01; family JAEULF01; genus JAEULF01. Next base: position 4,022 of record JAEULF010000223.1, read on the forward strand.
CACTGATAGACGACCGACCAGGCGATCTGCGCGAAGGCGAGGGTGAGCATGGCCAGGTACACGCCGGAGAGGCGCACGCAGAACCAGCCGAAGAGCAGGGCGCCCGCGCCCGCGACGACGGGCGACAGAGCCAGCGCCGCCTCCATCGGCAGCGCCAGGTGCTTGAACAGCAGCGCGGCGCCGTAGGCGCCGAGTCCGAAATAGGCGGCATGGCCGAAGGAGACGACGCCGCCCGGCCCCATCAGCAGGTGCAGGCTGACGGCGAACAGCGCCGCCGTGTAGACGTCGATCAGCAGGACGAGGGTGTAGGCGTCCGCCGCGAGCGGCAGCAACGCGAGCAGCGCCAGGACGGCGAGCGCGACGGCGCGGCCGGACGGGCCGAACGGCTGCAGCGGCGCCTCGGCCTCGCCCGACGCGCGCGGCTGCGCCTGCTCGCGCCCGAGCAGGCCCCAGGGTCGGACCACCAGCACGGCGGCCATCACCAGGAACTCGACCACCAGCGTCAGCTTCGAGAACGACACGCCGAAGCCGAGCACGCTGACGTCGCCGATGCCGATGCAGAAGGCCTTGATCTGGCCGATGATGAACGCGGCGAGGAACGCCCCGGGGATCGAGCCCATGCCGCCGACCACGACGACCACGAAGGCGTCGGCGATCACGGTGATGTCCAGGAAGAGCTGAGCCGGCTCGCGCGGCACCTGGATGGCGCCGCCGAGGCCGGCGAGGAAGGAGCCGAGGGCGAACACGCCGGTGAACAGCCAGGCCTGGTTGACGCCGAGCGCGCCGACCATCTCGCGGTCCTGCGTCGCCGCGCGCACGAGCGTGCCCCAGCGCGTGCGGGCCATCAGCAGCCAGAGCAGCGCCAGCACGATCGGCCCGCACGCGATCAGCACGATGTCGTATTCCGGGAAGCTCTTGCCGAGCACCGTGACGGCGCCGCGCAGACCCGGCGCGCGCGGTCCCAACAGGTCCTCCGGCCCCCAGAAATAGAGAACGACGTCCTTGATCACGAGGACGAGGCCGAAGGTGCCGAGCAGCTGGAACAGCTCCGGCGCCCGGTAGATGCGCCTGAGCAGCAGGATCTCGACCGCCGCGCCGATCGCGCCGACGAGGGCCGCGGCCAGCAGGACGCCGCCCCAGAAGCCGAGATAGCTGCGCCCGAACGTCTCGACCAGGCTGTAGGCCAGGTAGACGCCGAGCATGTAGAACGAGCCGTGCGCGAAATTGACGATCCGCGTCACGCCGAAGATCAGCGACAGCCCGGCCGCCACCAGGAAGAGCGATGACGCTCCGGCGAGGCCGTTCAGGAACTGGATGACGATGGAGGCAAAGGTCACGGCTGGGGTCGGGTCCCTGTCCTCATGCGCGGCGCGCGGGACCCACCCTCTCCGGCCGGCCTGGCGGGAGAGGGTGGGCGAGGACGCAGCGCGATGCGCTACATGCCGGCGTCTGACGGGCGCAGCTTCTTCACCTCGTCGTCGGACGGCAGGTAGCTCTTGCCGTCGGCGTACTCCCAGCTCGTCATGATGCCCTTGCCGCCCTTCACGCCGATCTTGCCGACGTAAGCGCCCATGGTCGATTGATGGTCGAGCGCGCGGTAGGTGATCTTGCCGAGCGGCGTGTCGACCTCGATGCCGCGCATCGCGACCACCAGCTTCTCTGAATCGAGCGAGGCAGCCTTCTTGATGGCTGCGGCCGCCGAGTAGACCGTCGCGTAGCCGACGACCGAGCCCAGGCGCGGGTAGTCGCTGAACTTCTTCTGGTAGGCGGCCAGGAACTTCTGGTGGACAGGCGTCTTGATCTCGCTCCACGGATAGCCGGTCACGTACCAGCCCTCCGGCGTCTCGTCCTTCAGCGGGTCGAGGTACTCCGGCTCGCCGGCGAGCAGGTTGAACACGGCCTTGTCCTTGAACAGGCCTCGCGTGTTGCCCTCGCGCACGAACTTCGTCAGGTCCGGCCCGAACAGCGAGGAGAAGATCGCGTCCGGCTTCGCGTCGGCGATCGCCTGGGCGACCGCGCCGGCGTCGATCTTGCCGAGCGCCGGCGCCTGCTCGATGACGAACTCGACGTTCGGCTGCGCCTTCTTCATCAGGTCCTTGAAGGCCTGGGTCGCCGACTGGCCATACTCGTAGTTCGGGTAGACGATCGCCCAGCGCTGCTTCTTGAGCCCGAGGGCGTGCGGCACGAGCATCGCCGTCTGCATGAAAGTCGAGGGCCGCAGGCGGAAGGTGTAGCGGTTGCCGTTCTGCCAGACGATCTTGTCGGTCAGCGGCTCCGCTGCGATGAACAGCACCTTCTTCTGCTTGGCGAAGTCGGCGACGGCCAGCCCGATGTTGGATGGGAAGGTGCCGATCAGGAACGACACCTTCTCGCGGGTCAGCAGCTCCTCGGCGACGCGCACCGCGTCAGCCGTCGTCCCGTTGTCGTCGCGCGAGACGATCTCGAGCTTGCGGCCGCCGAGCAGCCCGCCGGCCGCATTGATCTCCTCGACCGCCAGCTCCCAGCCCTTCTTGTAGGGGTCGAGGAAGGCCGGGAAATTCTTGTAGCTGTTGAGCTCGCCGAGCTTGATCGGCTCCTTCGACTGGGCCAGCGCGGC
>JAEULF010000234.1 GCA_016793965.1 Alphaproteobacteria bacterium
GCTGTCCACCTATTTCCGCATCAACGCGTCGAAGACCGGCCAGTTCGAGCGCACGCTGATCGTCGCCGAGGCCGGGTCCTATGTCAGCTACCTCGAGGGCTGCACCGCGCCGATGCGCGACGAGAACCAGCTGCACGCCGCCGTGGTCGAGCTGGTCGCGCAGGACGACGCCGAGATCAAGTACTCGACGGTGCAGAACTGGTACCCCGGCGACGAGAACGGCCGCGGCGGCATCTACAATTTCGTGACCAAGCGCGCGGCCTGCCGCGGCAAGCGCTCGAAAGTGTCGTGGACCCAGGTCGAAACGGGGTCGGCGATCACCTGGAAGTACCCGAGCTGCATCCTGCAGGGCGACGACTCGGTCGGCGAGTTCTACTCGATCGCCATCACCAACAACATGCAGCAGGCCGACACCGGCACGAAGATGATCCATCTGGGCAAGGGCACGCGCTCGCGGATCATCTCGAAGGGCATCTCGGCCGGGCGCAGCTCGAACACCTATCGCGGCCTGGTGCGCATCAGCCCGAAGGCCAAGGGCGCGCGCAACTACACGCAGTGCGACAGCCTCTTGATCGGCGACAGGTGCGCCGCGCACACGGTCCCCTACATCGAGAGCCGGAACCCCACGGCGCAGCTCGAGCACGAGGCGACGACGTCGAAGATCAGCGAGGACGCCCTCTTCTACTGCCGCCAGCGCGGCATCGGCGAGGAGGAGGCGATCACGCTCATCGTCAACGGCTTCTGCCGCGAGGTGCTGCAGGAGCTGCCGATGGAGTTCGCGGTCGAGGCGCAGAAGCTGGTCGGCATCAGCCTGGAGGGCAGCGTGGGGTGAGGGGTCGCGACCGTCACCCCCGCGCAAGCGCGGACCCAGGGTGCCTCTGCTGTTGAGCCATGAAGCAGTTCTTCGTGTACCTCATGGCGAGCCGGCGCAACGGGACGCTCCATGCCGGCGTGACGTCCGACATGGAGCGACGGGCATGGGAGCATCGCGAGGGAGCGGTCGCCGGGTTCACGAAGGAGCATGGCGTCAAGCGGCTGGTCTGGTTCCAGGCCTTTGACGACGCCGAGAGCGCGATCCGGCGGGAGAAGCAGATCAAGAAATGGAACCGGGACTGGAAGAAGCGGCTGATCGAGGAGAGCAACCCGGACTGGCACGACCTCTATCCCGGGCTCCTCGGCCGGCCGCAGGGTGGATCCCCGCCTGCGCGGGGATGACGGTGAGGAAGCGGGGACGATCGCGCTCTTCTTCCCCCGTCACCCCCGCGAAGGCGGGGGCCCACCGGGCCGACGGCGCGGGACGGCGGAAGCGGGCGCGAGCTGTGCCGCAGCGGCCAACGCCGGAGCGGCGGATGAGCGGGTTCCCGCCTGCGCGGGGATGACAGAACGAGAACGCGGAGACCACCATGCTCACCATCACCGGCCTCAGGGCCAGCGTCGACGGCAAGGAGATCCTCAAGGGCATCGATCTCGCGATCGCGCCGGGCGAGGTGCATGCCGTCATGGGGCCGAACGGCTCGGGCAAGAGCACGCTGTCCTACGTGCTGGCGGGCCGCGACGGGTACCAGGTGACCGGCGGCAGCGCCACGTACCGCGGCAAGGACCTGCTGGCGATGGAGCCGGAGGTCCGCGCGCGCGAGGGCGTGTTCCTGGCGTTCCAGTACCCCGTCGAGATCCCCGGCGTCTCGACCTCGACCTTCCTCAAGGAGGCGGTCAACGCGGTGCGTCGGCACCGCGGCGAGGGCGAGCTCGACGCCATGCAGTTCCTGAAGCTCGTGCGCGCCAAGGCGAAGGCGCTCGGCGTCGGCGACGACATGCTGAAGCGCGCGGTCAACGCCGGCTTCTCCGGCGGCGAGAAGAAGCGCGCGGAGGTGCTGCAGATGGCGCTGCTGGAGCCCAGGCTGGCCATCCTCGACGAGACGGACAGCGGGCTCGACATCGACGCGCTCAAGGTGGTGGCGGACGGCGTCAACGCTCTGCGCGGGCCCGACCGGTCCATGCTCGTGATCACGCACTACCAGCGGCTGCTCGACTACATCGTTCCCGATCGCGTCCACGTCCTTTCCGGCGGGCGCATCGTGCGCTCGGGCGGCAAGGAGCTGGCGCACGAGCTTGAGGCCAAGGGCTATGCCGGCATGGGCCAGGCAGCCTGACGCGGAGGATGCGATGACCGCCGCCGCCCGACCCAAGCGCCCGCCGAGCCCGAAGCTGCTGGCCGAGCGCACCGCCCAGGCCGCCCCGTTCGTCCAGGCTTTCGTCCGGGCCTTCGAGCACGCCGGCGCCGCGGCCGCTCCGGCCTGGCTCGCGGCGCTGCGCCAGGCCGGCCTCGCCGCTTTCCGCGCGCAGGGCTTCCCGACGCCGGCGCTGGAGGCCTGGCGCTTCACGAACCTGCGGGCGCTCGCCGACGCGCAACTGGCACCAGCCGGCGACCCGATCGCGGCCACGCTGCCGCCGGCCCTCGCCGCGCTGACGCCGCGCGCGACCTTCGTCAACGGCCGCTTCGCCGCCGCCCTGTCCGATCTCGCGGGCCTGCCGGCCGGCGTGACGCTGACGCCGCTCGCCGAGGCGACAGCCCGCGACGGCGACGCGCTCCGGACCCGCATCGGCAAGCTGGTCCCCGCCGAGGGCGACGGGCTGGCCGCCCTGAACGCCGCCTTCCTCGCCGACGGCGCAGTGCTGAGCGTCGCGGCAGGCACCCTGGCCACGGCGCCGCTGCATCTGGTGATGCTCGGCACGGCGCCGGCGCCGCTCTCCTTCCATCCGCGCCTCCTCGTCAGCCTAGGAGCGCAGGCGCAGGCGACGATCGTCGAGCACCAGGCCGGCGCCGCCGGCCAACCCTACCTTGCCAACCAGGTCTGCGAGATCGACGTCGCCGCCGGCGCGCGGCTCGCCTGGATCACGCATCAGGACCACGCCCCAGGGGCCTTCGCGGTCGCCCGCATGGCCGCCGCCGTGGCGCGCGACGCGTCGTTCCGCCACGTCCTTCTGGCGACCGGAGCACTCTTGTCGCGCCACGAGGTCCGAATCCGCCTGGACGGGCCCGGAGCCTCGACCGGCATCCATGCCGCCGGGCTGCTGCGCGGCGCAGCGCTGGCCGACATCACCACGGCGATCGAGCACGCCGCCCCGCACACGACGAGCGACGAGATCGTCAAGCTCGTGCTCGACGGCCGCTCGCGCGGCGTGTTCCAGGGCCGCATCGCCGTGGCGCCGGGCGCCCAGAAGATCGAGGGCTACCAGCTCTCGCGCGGCCTGCTGCTGTCGGAGGACGCGACGGCGAACCTGAAGCCCGAGCTGGAGATCTTCGCCGACGACGTGAAGTGCAGCCACGGCTCGACGGTCGGCCAGGTCGATCCGGCGCAGCTCTTCTACCTGCGCGCCCGCGGCATCGACCCGACGACCGCCCGGCGGCTGCTGGTCGAGGGCTTCGTCGGCGAGATCCTGGAAAAGGTTCCCGATGACGAGACGCGCGCGCGCCTGGCGGCACAGGCCGCCGCCTGGCTGGCGGGCTGAGGCCAAAGGACGGGAGCGACGCGCATGGACGGCAGCAGGCATCTCGGCCTTGGCCATAACAGCGGCAGCGCGGCGGCGGCGCCCGCTTACGACGTCGAGCGCGTGCGCGCGGACTTCCCGATCCTGCACCGCCCGGTGCACGGCAAGCGGCTCGCCTATCTCGACAGCGCCGGCAGCGCCCAGAAGCCGCGCGCGGTGATCGACGCGGAGGTGCGCGCCTACGAGACGGCCTACTCGAACGTCCATCGCGGGGCGTCCTACCTCTCCGGCGTCGCCACCCAGGCCTATGAGGACGCGCGCGCGACCGTCGCCCGCTTCGTCAACGCGCGCGAGGCGCGCGAGGTCGTCTTCACGAAGAACGCCACGGAGGCGATCAACCTCGTCGCCTTCGCCTGGGGCCGCAAGGCGCTCAGGCCGGGCGACGAGATCCTGATCTCGGAGATGGAGCACCACTCCAACATCGTGCCCTGGCAGCTCGTCGCCGAGCAGACCGGGGCCGTGGTCAAGGCCGTGCCGATCGACGGCGCCGGCAACTTCCTCCTGGACGAGTACGAGCGCTTGCTGACGCCGCGCACGAAGATGGTGGCGGTGACGCATGTCTCGAACGTTCTGGGCACGGTCGTGCCGATCGCCGACGTGGCGCGGCTGGCCCACAAGGTCGGCGCCAAGGTGCTGATCGACGGCTGCCAGGGCATCGTGCACGAGCCGGTCGACGTGCAGGCGCTCGACGTCGATTTCTACGTCTGCTCGGCGCACAAGCTATACGGCCCCTCGGCGATCGGCGCGCTGTGGGGACGCGGTGCGCTGCTCGACGCCATGCCGCCCTTCCAGGGCGGCGGCGGCATGATCGAGACGGTGACGATCGAGCGCACGACCTTCGCCCCCGTTCCCGCCCGCTTCGAGGCCGGCACGCCGGCGATCGCCCAGGCGCCTGCCTTCGCCGCCGCGCTCGATTACATCGGCAGCACCGGCTTCGCGGCGATAGAAGCGCATGAACGGGCGCTGCTGGACTACGGCACGGCGCTGCTCCAGGACATCCCCGGCGTCATGATCCATGGGCAGGCGCGGGAGAAGACGGCGGTGATCGCCTTCACCGTCGGCGAGGTGCACGCGCATGACGTCGCGACCATCGTCGACAAGCACGGCGTCGCCGTGCGCTCGGGCCACCATTGCACGCAGCCGCTGCATGCCAAGCTCGGCGTCGCGGCGACCTGCCGGGCGTCGCTCGGCATGTACTCGACGCGGGCCGACCTCGACCAGCTCGCGGCGGCCCTCAGGAACGTCCAGGAGATCTTCCGGTGAGCGGCGGCGACCTGCGCGACCTCTACCAGGAGGTCATCCTCGACCACGGCAAGCGGCCGCGGAACTTCCGCGCCATCGCCAACGCGACGCGCCAGGCGCGCGGCCACAACCCGCTCTGCGGCGACCAGCTCACCGTCTACCTGGCGCTCGACGATTCGGGGCGCGTCGCCGACGTCTCGTTCCAGGGCCGCGGCTGTGCCATCTCCATGGCCTCGGCCTCGATGATGACGGAGCTGCTCAAGGGCAAGACCGAGGCCGAGGCGCGGCACATCTTCGCCGTCTTCCACGCCAAGATGACCGGCCAGCCGCCGCCCGACGGCCCGGCCGACCAGGACGCGGTCGACCAGCTCGAGGTGCTCTCGGGCGTGCGCGAGTTCCCGATGCGGGTCAAGTGCGCCACGCTCGCCTGGCACGCCTTCACGGCAGCGCTCGACGGCGGCGACGCGACGGCCAGGACGGAGTGAGGCATGCCGCTGCCGGCACCATCTCCGGCGCAAGCGCAGCCGGCTGCAGGCGAGGCCGCCGCGCGGCCTAAGCGCCGCTTCGACGACGGCCTGACGCTCAAGGACTTCATCCCCGGCCCGCGCGCCGAGAACGGCGTCTTCACCGCCAAGTGCGCGCTCGGCAACGCCGAGCGCGGCGCGCCGACAGAGGACCAGGTGATCGAGGCGCTGCGCGCGGTCTACGACCCGGAGATCCCTGTCAACCTCTACGATCTCGGCCTGATCTACCGGATCGGGGTCGACGGCCACGACGTGCGCATCGACATGACCCTGACCGCCCCGGGCTGCCCGGTGGCCGGTACGCTGCCCGGCCAGGTCGCGGAGCGCGTCGCCCAGGTGCCTGGCGTGCGGACGGCGGCGGTGACGCTCGTCTGGGACCCGCCCTGGTCCAAGGACCGGATGTCCGAGGACGCACGTCTGGCATTGGACATGTTCTGATGCCATATACTGTGTTGACCTGAGCAGAGGACTGCCCGATGGCCCGCCGACCGCTCCCCCCGGCCGTGACCCTGACGCCCGAAGCCGCCCAGCGCGTGCGCGACCTTGTCGCGCGCG
>JAEULF010000247.1 GCA_016793965.1 Alphaproteobacteria bacterium
ACCATGTCGGCGCAGTTCATCCAGACGGCCCAGGCGAGCGGCATCCCGCTCGAGGTGATGCACCGCATCGCCTCGATGGCGTCGGGCGGCATGGACACGCTGCCGCACAACGGTGCGGTGATCACGCTGCTTTCGGTCACCGGATTGACGCACAAGCAGTCCTACGGCGACATCTTCGCCATCACCTGCCTCAAGACGGCCGCGGTCTTCGTCGCGATCGCCTTCTACTACCTGACGGGGCTCTACTGATGGACGATGGCCGCGCGCGCACGTCCGGCAAGAAGGAGGCAAAGGCGATGACGCCCGACAGCCCTCGCGAGACAGCAAAGGCCGCTGGCGATCGCGCGGCGGTGCGCGTCCAAGCCGGGCGGGACGCGCCGCCGTCCCCCGAGCACGTCCCTCCGCCCGCTCCGGCGCAGCAGGTCGACCAGGAGAGCGTCGGCGCCAAGGTCCCGCCGGGCGCGAAAGGCGTCAACCTGGCGCTCCAGGGCGGCGGCTCGCACGGCGCGTTCGCCTGGGGCGTGCTCGACCGGCTCCTGGAGGACCGCCGCATCCACATCGAGGGCGTGTCCGCGGCGAGTGCCGGCGCCAGCAACGCGACGGTGCTCGCTTACGGCCTCACCGTCGGCGGCAAGGAGGGCGCCCGCAAGGCGCTGAGCGAGTTCTGGGAGCTGATCGCCAAGAAGGGAGCGAGCAGCCCGCTCCAGGCGAGCTGGATCGACAAGGCCCTGAACAACCGCACCCTCAGCTTCTCGCCGTCCTTCGCGATCTTCGACTTCCTGTCGCGGATGTTCTCGCCGTACGAGATCAACCCGCTCAACTACAATCCGCTACGCGACACGATCACCAGCATCGTGGACTTCGAGGTGCTGCGCCAGCGTTGCGCCGTGAAGCTGTTCCTGTCGGCGACCAACGTTCGCACGGGCAAGATCCGCATCTTCCGCGACCGGGAGATCACGCCGGAGGTCGTTCTCGCGTCGGGCTGCCTGCCCTTCCTTTTCCAGACCATCGAGATCGACGGCGAAGGCTACTGGGACGGCGGCTATATGGGCAACCCGGCGCTCTACCCGCTCATCTACAGCGCTCAGAGCCGGGACGTGATCATCGTCCACATCAACCCGCTGCACCGCGACAACATCCCGAAGACCGCGCACGAGATCCTCGACCGCGTCAACGAGATCAGCTTCAACAGCTCGCTGATGCGCGAGATGCGGGCCGTCGCCTACGTGACCAGCCTGATCGACAACGGCGAGCTCGACAGCAAGACGCACCACCGGATGCTGATCCACTCGATCCGCAACGAGGGCTACATGAAGGCGCTGAGCGTATGGAGCAAGCTCTATACCGAGCGGAGCTTCCTGCACGAGCTGCGCGAGGTCGGGCGCGAGACCGCCGACCGGTGGCTGGCCGAGAATTTCGACGCGCTCAACAACAGGTCGACGGTCGACTTGAAGCCGCTGTTCCTCTGAGGAGCGGCGCGGGCCGGGCGGGTCAGCCGCTGCGCTCCCGCTCGATCCTCTCGACCTTCTGCTTCAGCGCGGCGAGCAGGCCGGGCACGCCCTCGCGATCGAGCACGGCGACGTACTCCGCCCGGCGCGTCGCCAGCTCGCTGATGCCGCCCTTGAGATGGACGTCCGCGATTCGCCAGGCGCCGTCGCGCTGCTGCAGCAGGTAGCTGATCGCGACGGCCTCGCCGCTCGCCTTGACGATCTGGGTGTCGACGATCGCGGCGCCGCCGGGGCCTTGCCTCTGCCCAAGGGTCCTGAAATGCTCGCCGGAGAAGCCGCTGAAGCGATCCGCATAGGTGGCGAACGTCATCCGGCTGAACCCGTCGACGAGCGCTGCTTGCTGCTCGCCGGACATCGCTTCCCAGTGCCGCCCGGCCGCCACGCGCGCCATGCCGGCCAGGTTGTAAGCCGATCGCAAGATCGGCTCGAGCGCGCGGCGACGCCCGTCGAACCCGAGCTCCTTGGCTCCGCGCATCACGTCGAGCAGACGCGCATGCAGCTCCTCGACCACCTGCTCAGGCGTCGCCGAGGCCGGCCTGGCGGGGGCAGACGCTTGCGCGACCTGGACGGCGGTCTCGGCCTGCGCCGCTTGCCCGGCTGCAAGGCCGACCGCTACAAGGGTTGCGCCGAGAAGCGCGGCGCGAGTGAGATTGGCCTTCATCGTCGTTTCTCCTGGCTCCGCAGCAGGTGCCGAACCTCGCTGATCGTCGCACCGGTCATGGGACACGGGGATTCAGCCGCCGCCGCAGCAAGGATATGGCGTCTTGATGGCATTTGCTGAGCTTTCGCTTCGCCGCGCTGCGGAGGACATCGTCCGGCTCTGCGCGCGACAGGCGTGGGTCGTCGTCGCCCTCAGCGCCGTTGCCACGATCGCCGCCGGCCTCTACGTCGCGAACCGGGTCGCGATCAATACCGACACCGCGGACATGCTGGATCCGGCTCTCCCATTCCGTGCCCGGGCCGAGGAGTACAAGCGGATCTTCCCGCAGTTCGCCGATGCCCTGCTCGTCGTCGTCGACGCGCCGACGCCGGGCGCTGCGTCGGACGCGGCGAGCGCGCTGGCCGCTCGCCTGCGAGCGGCGCCGGGCTCCTTCCGCTCGGTGTTCTATCCAAGCGACGACCCGTTCTTCCGGCGCAACGGCCTGCTCTACCTCTCGGCAGCCGACCTTCAGTCGCTGATAGACCGCCTGTCGGCGGCGCAGCCCTTCATCGGCAAGCTATCAGAGGACCCGAGCCTGCGCGGCTTCCTCGAGGTGCTCGGCCTGGCGGTCCGAGACGCCGCCAAAGGCAGGGATGGCGCAAGCGCCGCCATGATCGAGGATCTCGCCTCGGTGCTCGACAAGGTCGCAGCAACCGCAACGGCTCAGGCGGAGAAGCGGGCGCTCGACCTCCCCTGGCGCGATGTGCTCGGCGGCGGAGCGCTCGAGCGCAAGCGCCAGCTCATCCTCGTCCAGCCGCAGCTCGACTACGCCAGCCTGTCGCCGGGCGGTGCCGCGATCGCGGCGATCCGCGCGGCAGCGCGCGACCAGCGGCTCCCTGAGCGCGGCATCCAGGTGCGCATCACCGGCTGGCCGGCGCTGCAGCAGGACGAGCTGGCCACCGTCCGCAGCAACCTGGACGTGGTGGCGCTGCTCTCGTCGGTCCTGCTCGCGCTCGTCCTGTTCGTCGGCATCCGCTCTTGGCGCGTCGCTACGATGATCCTCGTCGTCACGTACGTTGGCCTCGTCTGGACCGCAGCCTTCGCGGTGGCCGTCTTCGGCACGCTCAACCTGATCTCCGTCGCTTTCGCCGCGCTCTTCATCGGCCTCGGCGGCGACTATGCGATCCATTTCGGCATGCGGGTGCAAGAAGAGGTCGACCGCGGCCGCCCGGCCAGCGACGCGCAACGCGAGGTCGGCGGCAGCATGGGCTTCGCCCTCGCCATCACGACGCTCGGCGCCGGCATCGGCTTCCTAGCCTTCGTGCCCACGGACTACCGCGGCCTGTCGCAGCTCGGCCTGATCGCGGCCGCCGGCATGCTGATCGCCTTCGTCGCCACGTTGACGCTGGCGCCGGCGCTGTTGCGGCTTCTGGCCCTCAAGCCCAGGCCGCGGGGCGCTCCGTCCGGCTCGCCGCGGCCAGCGGGCCGACTGGAGCAACGGCCCGGGCTGGTGGTCGCCGCCGCCGGAGCGATCGCGCTTGCGGCGCTCCCGCTCGCGGCGCAGCTGCGTTTCGACTTCGATCCGATGAACCTGCGGGATCCGCACAGCGAGTCCGTCCGCACGTTCCGCGACCTGATGCAGGAACGGTCGACGAATCCCTACCTGGCCGTGGCGCTCGTCGCCGACCTGGCGACCGCTGACGCCGCTGCGGAGCGGCTGCGGCGCCAGCCGACGGTCGCGGCCGCACGCACGCTGTCGAGCTACGTGCCTGACGACCAGGACCGGAAGCTGGCGGCGATCGAGGATGCCAGCGTCATCCTCGCGCCGCTCCTGTCGCCGGCCGCGCGCATGCCGCCGCCGGCGCCGGGAGAGCGCCGCGATGCCCTCCGCGCGGCGCGTGCCGACCTGCGGATCCTGGCGGACGCCGGTGCCGGTGCCGACGCACGCGCCGTCGCAGCAGCAGCGCACCTCGACGCAGCGCTGGCACGGCTCGGCGACGGCGACGACGAGGCCGTAGAGCTGGAATCGCGGGTCCTCAGGACTCTCGGCGCGCAGCTGGAGCGCTTGGCCGAGTCCTTGGGCGCCGAGCGCGTCGCCATCGCGTCGCTGCCGGCCGAGCTCGCTGCGCGCATGGTCGCGCCCGATGGACGGGCGCGGATCGAGATCGTCCCCGCCGTCGATGTCGGCGACGCTGCCGCGCTGCGCCGCTTCATCGACCAGGTCGAGCCGATCGCGCCCTGGCTCACGGGAACGCCCACCGTCGTCCTGGCGGCACGCGACGCGATCCTCGCATCCTTCGCCGAGGCAAGCCTGGTGACGGTGGCGGGGATCGCCCTTCTCCTCCTGGCGCTGCTGCGCAGCGCCACGGACATGATGCTCGTGCTCGCTCCCCTGCTGCTGGCGGCCCTCCTCACCGCCGCGACTGCGGCGCTCCTCGGCATCTCCCTCAACTTCGCCAACGTGATCGCCGTGCCGCTGCTGTTCGGCCTCGGCGTCGACAGCGCCGTGCACCTCGTCGCGCGCGCGCGCGAAGGCGCGACGGCAGCGGATCTCGGCCGGTCGAGCACGCCCGCGGCAGTCGCCTGGAGCGCGCTGACGACCATCACGTCGCTCGGCAGCATGGCCATCTCCGACCACCCGGGCATCGCGAGCATGGGGATGCTGCTGACGATCGCGATCAGCTACACTCTGCTCTGCTCGCTGGTGGCGCTGCCGGCGCTGCTCGCGCTGCGCGAGAGGATGAGCGCGCGTCGCGCTGTGCCGGTCACGTCCCGGTGAAGGCCGGCTTGCGCTTCTCCATGAAGGCCTTGCGGCCTTCCTTGTAGTCGTTGCTGGCGAAGCAGGCTTTGACCATTGCATCGAGCGGCGCCAGGTCGCGCTCGGCCGGGTCCTTCAGCACCTCGCGCACCGCGCGCTTGATCAGCGCGATCGTCAGGGGCGCGTTTTCCGCGATCGACGCGGCGTAGCTCTGCACGTAGGCGTCGAGCTCGCCGTCCGCCAGCACGCGATGCACCAGGCCCATGCCGATCGCCTCAGCTGCCGTGAACTGGCGCGCCGTGAAGAAGATCTCCATGGCATGCGCGCCGCTGACCACGTTCATGAACCGGCGGACGCGCGAGAAGCCGTAGCCGAGGCCGAGCTTGGCGGCAGGCACGGCGAACTTCGCAGCATCGTTGCAGATGCGCAGGTCGCAGCAGATCGCGAGGTTGAGGCCGCCGCCGATGCAGTAGCCCCGGATCTTGGCGATCGTCGGCTTGGGGTACCGGAGCACGAAGTCGTA
>JAEULF010000333.1 GCA_016793965.1 Alphaproteobacteria bacterium
GCCGCCCGGGGCCGGCGCCGCCCAGGCTCGATGCTGCGAAGACGCTCGCGCAACCCTGCGCCTCCTTCACGCGCCCGACGCCGCTGGGGCCGGGCACAGGTCTCCAGAGCTAGATGGTGCGCCGGGACGGATTGCGAAACCGATAAGGCCGCGGACCGGAGCTATGGCGCCGCGGACGGCGGGGTTGCCGGCGCTCCGGGCCCTGGCGCCTTCTGCCCGATCCGCGGCTCCGTGCCGCGCAGCAGCCGGCCGATGTTGCTGCGGTGCGCGACGAAGACCAGGACCGCCACGAGGATTCCGAGCTCGGCGCGCTGCGGATCGGCCAGGTGCCAGGCGAGCACCGGCGACGCCGCCACGGCGACGAGGGCAGAGAGGGAGGAGATCCGCAGCAGCCCGGCGACGGCGAGCCAGAGACCGCACATCGCGAGCCCGACCGGCCAGGCGAGCCCGAACCACAGCCCGATCGTCGTCGCCACGCCCTTGCCGCCCTTGAAGCGCAGCCAGACCGGGAACATGTGGCCGAGCAGCGCCCCCAGCGCCGCGATGACGGCGCAATCCGGACCGAACTCGCGGGCCAGCAGCACGGCGACCGTGCCCTTGAGCCCATCGAGGATCAGCGTCGCCGCCGCCAAGCCCTTGCGGCCGGTGCGCAGCACGTTGGTGGCGCCGATGTTGCCGGAGCCGATGGCCCGGATGTCGCCCAGGCCCGCGGCGCGCGTGAGCAGAACGCCCCAGGGAATGGAGCCGAGCAGGTAGCCGCCGGCGAGCGCCGCCAGGAAGTAAGGTGCTGCATGCGACCAGGAGATCGGGTCGGGCATCGGGGCGCGTCCTCCAGATGGCGTCGCCGGCCCTATAGCACGGAGAGCCGGCGCGGAGCGACCGGCCGCGGCCTGCAGGCGGAGCCAGACGTCGGGCGACGTGCCCAGCAAGCGCCCGATCCGCAGCGCCGTCGCCGCCGACACGGCCGCCCGCCCGTTGACGATCGCGCTGAGATGCTTGCGCGAGATGCCGGCGGCGGCGGCGAAGAGCGAGAAGGCGATGCCCCGCTCTTCGAGATAAAGTCCCTTGAGCATCTCGCCGGGATGGCTCGGCCGGCGCGCGCGGTCTGGCCTGATCATCGTCTGCTCCTCGGCGACTGGCGCTCCATGTCCACCAGGTCGGCGTCCGCAAGCCCCGGCGCGTCATCGTCGGAGAAGAGGAACGCCTTCAGCCAGCGCTCGCCGACCCGACTGCCGAAGCCGGGCCGTCGGCCGATCGTCAGTGCGCGGAAGCCAGGCAACCATCGCGCGCCGGCGACCCGGTCGGCCCCATGCAGGACGTTGAGCGCCCAAAGCCGCCGCACCGCCAGCTTCGGCTCCAGCGTCGCTCTGTCGCGTGCTCGAAGAGCGCCCTCAGCCCATCATGCCGAATCGACTTGATCGCCGACGGATCAGCTCCGAGCGGCACCGCATGTCACCCATCTGGTTGCATCGGCGCGCCGCAAGTCAGGGCGAACGCTTGCGCGCGCCCTATCCCTGGAACACCACCCGGCCGCCGACCAAAGCGCGCACCACCTTGCCCTGCACCGGCTTGTTGTCGAAGGGCGTGTTGCGGCCCTTCGACACGAAGCGCTTGTTGTCGATCTTCCAGGCGCGTCCCAAGTCGATCTCGACGAGGTCGGCCGGCGCGCCCTGGGCGAGGCGGCCGACCGGGAGCCGCATCAGCCGCGCCGGGCGCTCGGTGACCGGGGCCAGCGCCTGCATCAAGGTCAGCGCGCCGTTGTGCACCTGCTCCAGCAGCAGCGCCAGCAGGGTCTCCAGCCCGACGCCGCCGAAGGACGCCTGGGCGAAGGGCAGCCGCTTGGAGTCATGGTCGAAGGGCGCGTGGTCGGACACCACGCAGTCGATGGTGCCGTCCTTGACCGCCGCCAGCACCGCCAGCCGGTCGGCCTCGGTGCGCAGGGGCGGCGAGAGCTTGGCGTAGGTGCGGTAGTTGCTCACCGCCACCTCGTTGAGCCCGAAATAGGCCGGCGTCGTGTCGCAGGTGACGGCGAGGCCGGCGTCCTTGGCGCGCCTGACGACCTCGACCGACTTGGCGCAGGAGACCAGCGACGCGTGGTAGCGCGCCCCGGTCAGGGCGGCCAGGCGGATGTCGCGCTCCAGCATGATCACCTCGGCCTCGACCGGGATGCCCGGCAGCCCGAGGCGCGCGGCGAGCTCGCCCTCGTTCATGGCGCCGCCGCGGGCGAGCGACGGATCCTCCGGGCGCTGCACGACGAGCGCGTCGAAGTTGCGCGCGTAGGCGAGCGCGCGCCGCATCATGCGCGGGTCGGCGACCGGCCTGACGCCGTCGGTGAAGGCCACCGCGCCGGCCTCCGCCATCAAGCCGATCTCGGCCAGCGCCTCGCCCTTCAGCCCCTTGGTCAGCGCCGCATAGGGATGGACGCGGACCAGGCCGATGGTGCTGCCGCGCCGGCTGACGAAATCGACGAGCGCCA
Organism: Alphaproteobacteria bacterium; assembly: GCA_016793965.1. GTDB lineage: Bacteria > Pseudomonadota > Alphaproteobacteria > JAEULF01 > JAEULF01 > JAEULF01. Next base: position 2,477 of record JAEULF010000333.1, read on the forward strand.
CGTCGTCGATCGGCGGCTCGGTGTTGGGCAGGCAGCAGAAGGTGGTGATGCCGCCGGCCGCCGCCGCCGCGGACGCCGAGGCGACGGTCTCCAGGTGCTCGTCGCCCGGCTCGCGCGCCTGGACGCGGATGTCGACCAGGCCCGGCGCCAGCACGTGCCCAGCGCAGTCGATGGTGCGCACGCCCTCGCCCGCCGCCCCCCCTGTCGCGTCGATCGCGGGCCCCAGCGCCGCGATGCGGCCGTCCTCGACGAGCAGGCTGCCCGGCTGGTCGAGGCCGGTCGCCGGGTCGACCAGGCGCGCGTTGCGCAGCAGGAGGCGCAGCGGCGAGCCGATCATCGCCCGCTCCCGGCCGGCACTCCGCCGGGCGGCTCGTTGCCCTGGAGGTTGCGCGTCAGGAGGTCGAGCACGGCCATGCGCACGGCGACGCCCATCTCGACCTGCTCCTGGATGACGCTGCGGTCGAGGTCGTCGGCGACGATCGAGTCGATCTCGACGCCGCGGTTCATCGGCCCGGGATGCATGATCAGCGCGTCCGGCTTGGCGCGCGCCAGCTTGTCGCGGTCGAGGCCGTAGAAGTGGAAGAACTCGCGCGGGCTCGGCACGTAGCCGCCGTCCATGCGCTCGCGCTGCAGCCGCAGCATCATCACGATGTCGGCGCCGTCGAGGCCGCGGCGCATGTCGTGGAAGACCTCGACGCCCCAGCGCTCGATGCCGGCAGGCAGCAGCGTCGTCGGCGCGACGACGCGCACCACCGCGCCCATGACCTGCAGCAGGAGGATGTTCGAGCGCGCGACGCGGCTGTGCAGGATGTCGCCGCAGATGGCGACGACGAGGCCGGAGAGCCGGCCCTTGCGGCGGCGGATGGTCAGCGCGTCGAGCAGCGCCTGGGTCGGGTGCTCGTGCTGCCCGTCGCCGGCGTTGATGACGGAGGCCCGCACCTTCTCCGAGAGCAGCTTGACCGCACCCGAATCGGGGTGGCGGACGATCAGCACGTCCGGGTTCATGGCGGTGAGCGTCAGCGCGGTGTCGATGAGCGTCTCGCCCTTCTTCACCGAGGAGGCCTCGACCGACATGTTGATGACGTCGCCGCCCAGCCGCTTGCCCGCCAGCTCGAAGGAGGTGCGGGTGCGCGTCGAGTTCTCGAAGAACAGGTTGATGACGGTGCGGCCCCTGAGGCCCGACGCCTTCTTCTCCGCCCGCCGGCTGGTCTCGACGTAGGTCTCGGAGAGGTCGAGGATCGCGTCCACATGCGGCGGCGCCAGCCCCTCGATGCCGAGGAGGTGGCGGGTCGGCAGGCGGAAGATCGGTTCGGCCGGCATCGGGCTCGCTCAGCGGCTGCGACGGTCGGCCCGACTCCCGCGCCGGACCCGCGGGACTATGGGCGAGTCGCCCTGGGGGCGCAAGGCAGCGCTCGCCCGAACGAGGGAGCGGCGCTGCGAAAGAGGCGTGGCGGGACGGACCGCGCGGGGCTGCACGCTGGGTCCGTCGTTGCGCTATCGCCCTGGCTGAGCGGAGGTGCCGCCTTCAATCCACGGATCGATGACCGCGACACCGGCCGCCGCGAACGCGCTGGCGTCGCGAGACGCCACGGCGAACCCGCGCGCGGCGGCGATCGCGGCGATATAGCCGTCAGGTGTCGGAAACCCCTTCCCCGCCGCGCGCGCCTTGACGGCGCAATCGGCGTAGCGCCGC
>JAEULF010000374.1 GCA_016793965.1 Alphaproteobacteria bacterium
TTGCCGCTGCCGTTCGGCCCGAGGAAGCCGTAGACTTGGCCGCGCGCGACGCGCATCGACAGGTCCTGCACCACGGCCTTGCCGCCGAAGCGCTTCTCCAAGCCCCGAACGTCGATGACCGCGCCGCTCCCCGGGTCCGCGCTCTGCGGGCTCACGGCGCGGCCTCCGCCGGCACGGTCACGTCGATCGGCAAGCCGGGAGCAAGGCGCTTGCGGTCCCCTTCGGGCGTCGCCTCGACGCGGAAGACGAGCTTCTTGCGGCTCTGGGCGCTGTAGATCACCGGCGGCGTGAACTCGGCGCGGGGCGCCACGTAGGTCACGCGCGCCGTCAGGCCGGTCGGGCAGCCGTCGCACGCGAAGCCGACGCGGGTGCCCGGGGCCAGCCGCGCCAGCGCCGTCTCCGGAGCGTAGAAGCGCAGCTTCACCTGCTCCGGCGGCAGCAGCGAGACGACCGGCGCGTTGGCGGGGACCCACTCGCCGGCGGCGAACAATGTGTCCTCCACGAGCGCCGCCGTCGGCGCTGACGGCGCCAGCTCGGCCATCCTTTGGCGCGCTTGCGCGAGCGCCGCCTCGGCCATGGCGACGGCTGCGGCCGCCGCGCGGAGCGTGTCGGGTCGCGCCGGCAGATGGCCGATGTCGAGCATCGCCTCGGCTTCGGTCAGGCGAGCGCGGTCGCGCAGCAGCCCGGCGCGCGCCTCGTCGAGCCGCTGGCCGGAGGTCGCCTGGTGCGCGGCGAGGCTCTCCTGCCGGCGCAACGACGCTTCGGCAAGCTGCACGGCAGCGGCCGCCTCGTCTCTTTGCGCAGCGAGGGCATCGAGCTCGCGCTGGCGCTTGCCCGTGGACAGGTCGGCGCGCTGCGCGCGCGCTTGGTCGAGCGCCGCCTCCAGCCGGCTGACCTCGGCGCTCTGCGCGATGCGGTCAAGCGCGAAGAGCGGTGCCCCTGCCGCGACGCGCTGGCCGCGCTGCACGGCAAGGAGCTGCAGCTGCCCGGCGACCGGCGCCGCCACGAGGATCGGCTCGCCCTCGACATAGCCCTGGACCACGAGGGGCGCCGGCGGTGCTGCGCCCAGGCCGAGAAAGGCCAGGAAGGCTGCGACCCAGGATGCGAGCGTGCTCATGGCCGGCCTCCGGTCGGTTCTCCGCGCGGCGCCATGCCGTGCAGCAGCAGGTCCACATGGGTGCGGCAGAGCGCATCGAGATCGATCGGCGCGCCTCCGGCCGGCTCCAGCGCGCTCTTCCACATGGCGGCGAGCAGCACCGGCGCGACGATGCAGCGCGACGTCTCCGCGATGTCGATCGGCCGTATCTCGCCTGCCGCGATGCCGCGCTCGAGGATGGCGCGCAGAACGGCAAAGCCGCGCGCGATCACTTCGTCCATGTAGAAACGGGCGAGGTCGGGGAAGTTCCGTGCCTCGGCAATGACAAGCCGGGGCACCGCGGCCGCCGCGGTGCCGGCGATGCGGATGGCCATCATGCGGATCACGGCACCGAGCAATTCGGGCGTGCGCGCGGCAGCGCTTGCGTTGGCCGGCGGCGCCGGGAGCATCCCTTCGGCGGTGGCGATGTGCGGCAGGACGGTCTCGCGGACCATCGCGCGGAACAACGCATCCTTGTTCGGGAAATAGAGATAGAGGGTGCCTTTGCTGACGCCAGCGCGGGCGGCGACCTCGTCGAGGGTCGCTGCTGCGAAGCCGCGCTCCGCGAAGGTATCGAGGGCGGCCGAGATGATCTCGGCGGGCCGGGCCTCCTTGCGCCGGCGCCAGCGCGGCGCGCGAGAATGTGCGGGGGCGTCGCTCATCAGGCTCTCTTAATTACTGGCTGGTCAGTTAATAAGAGAGCCTGCTTGATCGCGCAAGTCCGTCCGTCCATCCCATTGGCTTGCCTGCTAGAAACAGCTGCGTGGCAGCAGCGACCGTGCAGCAGCTCAAGGAAGAATCGATGGCGGCTCCAATCCTGGCCGATCTCAAGGGGCGTCGCGCCCTGGTCACCGGCGGCAGTCGCGGCATCGGGGAGGCGCTGGCGAAGGCGCTGGCGGATGCCGGGGCAGCGGTCGCCATCGCAGCGCGCGATCCCAAGCGCTTGGCCGAGACCGCCGCGCGGCTGGGCAAGGGCAAGCCGCTCGCGACGGTGCCCGTCGACCTGGCCGATCCGATGTCGGCGCGCCGCATGGTCGCCGAGGCGACGCAAGCGCTGGGCGGCATCGACATCCTGGTGAACAATGCCGGCGGCGCTGTCCGCGGTCCTCTCCTCGATCTCGACCCGGCAGCCTTCGGCGCCCTTATGGCGCTCAACGTCACGAGCTACCTGACCGCGGCCCAGGCGGCCGTGCCGGGCATGCTCCAGCGCGGCTGGGGCCGCGTCGTCAACGTCTCCTCGGTCTATGCGCGCGTCCCGGCCCGCGCCATGGGCGCCTATGCGATCAGCAAGGCGGCGGTGGACATGCTGACGCGCCAGATGGCGCTCGAATGGGCGGGCACCGGCGTGACCGCGAACGCGCTCGGGCCGGTGCAGATCCTGACCGACCTGGCGCGGCCGTCCTGGGAGAACGAGGAGCGGCGCAAGATGGTGACGAGCCAGATCCCCATGGGCCGATGGGCGACGACCGACGACCTGGTCGGGCCGTTCCTGCATCTCTGCTCCGATGCCTCGGCGATGATGACGGGGCAGACCATGTTCGTGGACGGCGGACGGCTGCTGCTGTGAGGCGGCCGCCGCCCCTGCCGCTGCCGGGCTTCGCGACCGGCCTGCTCGACCGCTGCGTCGACCGCGTCCTTGCCGCGCCGGGCAAGGACCGGACGCGCGGCTTCCTGGCGCGGTGCCGGCCGGAGACGGCGCGGGTCCATGCCATCTGGGACGAGCTGCGCGGCGGCCAGCCGGTACCGCTGCGCGCCGCGCTCGACCCCCAAGCGCTCAAGCCGTACTTGCCCGGCATCGTCATCGTCGGCGTGCAGCGCGACCCCGTCGATTTCTACTATCGCCTGATCGGCACCCTCGCAGTCACGGCGCGCGGCGGCGACGACACGTGGTTGCGCGTGGCGGACGCGTACTTCGCGCCGAGCATGGAGAACACGATCGGCAACTACGAGTACGTGCGGCGCAGCGGCGGCACCCTCTACATCGCCGACCCGGCGATGCCGGAGCGCAGCCGCCTGACGCCGGCCGAGGTGCTCTTCCTGCCGTTCTCGCTGCGCGGCGACGGCGTCGACCGCATCCTGGCTTACGGGCACTACCGCGAGATCGCGCGCGCCGACCCCTACCGGACGAACTGATCGACGAAGCTCTTGCCCAGTCCGCACTTCACGTAGTGCTGCCGGCACATCTCGATCTTCGTGAACACGTCCTCGTACTGGATGATCGCACCCTTCTCGTCGATGTAGATGAGCGGGCCCTGGATCACGAAGAAGGTGATCATCTCCTCGCAGTCGGCGTCGACCGTGAGGGTGTGCGTCTCGCCCGGCGGCTCGAAGACGTAGTTGCCCGGACGTGCCACCCAGTCGTGCTCCAGGTAGCGCCAGGAGCCCTTGATGACGTAGCCGTGCACCGGCGCGGGGTGGCGGTGACGTGCGAACACGCCGGCCTTCTTGACCTTCAGCAGGTTGGTCCAGGAGCCCTGCAGCGTGTTGAGCATGAGCGGCCGGAACCAGACCCTGTCGGCCTGCGGCACCCAGACCCGCTCGTCATCCGGGTCCGCTTGCACGACGATCTCGTGCGGCGCCTCCGGCGGCGTCGAGCGCTCGAACGTGACGACCTTGGCGAGAGCCATGAGCGATGTCTCCAGGGAATGCCTTGGATCTCCTGGGACTATAGGTCGGTGAAGCCGAGCTGCCTAGAATTCATCGTTTGGACAAGGCAGGCTGGGACCGACGGCCGAGCGGCGCGCAAGGAGAGCGAGAATGGCGGCGAGCAAAGCAGGCATCGTCGGGGTCGGGCTGACCGCCTTCGACAAGCACGACGACCGCTCGATCGAGGATCTCGGCCGGGAGGCGACCATCGCCGCTCTGGCCGATGCCGGCGTGACGCGCGCCGACGTGCAGGCGGTGTTCTGCGCCCATCTCTATGGCGGCGAGGTGCTCGGCCAGCGCATCCTGCGCGGCCTCTCCTTCCCCGAAGTGCCCATCCTCAACCTGGAGAACGCTTGCGCCGGCGGCAGCTCGGCCGTGCGCGACGCCTGGCAGGCGATCGCCAACGGGCAGCATGACCTCGTGCTGGCCATCGGCGCAGAGAAGATGGGCCGCGGCCTCATCAATTTCGTCAGTCCGGACGTCGAGCAGGTGCTCGGCATCACGCCGCCTGCGCAATACGCTCTCGCCGCGCAGCGTCACATGCACGAGTTCGGCACGCCGCCCGAGGCCTTCGCCGAGATCGCGGTGAAGAGCCGTTCGCATGCCAGCCGCAATCCCAACGCGCGATTCCGCGACACGGTGACGCGCGCGGCCGTGCTGGAGAGCCGGCCGATCGCCGAGCCGCTGACCCTGCTGCAATGCTGCCGAAACGGGTCCGGCGCCGCCGCCGTGGTGCTGGCGTCGGAGGCGTGGTGCCGCAAGCACGGGACAGACGCGGTCTGGATCAGGCATTCCGCCCTTGCTTCCTGGATGTCCGACTTCACGCAGAAGGACCTGACGGATTTCGGCGCGACGCGGCGCGCCGCGTCGGCCGCCTACGAGGCGACGGGGATCGGCCCGGACGACCTCGACGTGGTGGAGCTGCATGATGCCTTCACCTGCGGCGAGCTGCTGCACTGGGAAGGGCTCGGGCTGTGCAAGAAGGGCGAGGGCGCGAAGCTTGCGCTCGACGGCGCCACGGCGCTCGGCGGACGGGTGCCCGTCAATGTCTCCGGCGGGCTGCTCTCGAAGAGCCATCCCCTCGGCGCCACCGGCGTGGCTCAATTCGCTGAGCTGACCTGGCAGCTGCGCGGCACGGCTGTCGGCCGCCAGGTCGAGGGAGCAAAGGTCGCACTCGCGCATTCCCAGGGCGGCGTCAGCCTGGAGGCGGGCGCCACCTGCGTCGCCCTCCTGACGCGGGACTGACGCGATGGCGGAGATCCAGAACCCGGCTTGGCCGGACCTCGTGGCGCGCGACGAATCGGGCGCGTACCTTCAGGGATACCGCTGCTCGTCCTGCGGACGGATGACCCTCGGTCGGCGCGAGGTCTGTCCGGCCTGCTGGAAGACCAACACGCTCGTGCCGGCGAAGCTCGGCCGACGCGGCACGCTCTACAGCGCGACCCGAATCCACCAGGGACCTGCAGGATTCGCCGGTGCCTACGATGTCGGCTATGTCGACATCGAGGGCGGCTTGCGCGTCTTCGCGCATCTGAAGGGCGTG
>JAEULF010000396.1 GCA_016793965.1 Alphaproteobacteria bacterium
CCCGCAGCCGCGCGGCCTCGCGGCTGTTGTCGCGCAGCACGGCGACCGAGCGCGCGATCCGGCCGATCTCGTCCTGCTGCGCCACCTTCGGAGCCTCGACCTCAAGGTCCCCGGACGCCAGGCGGTCCGTCACCGCCGTGACCTGCTCCAGCGGGCGCACCACGAACAGGTTCACGCCCAAGAGCCCGAAAGTCCCGAGTGCCGCCATCGCGATGCCGATCCCGATCAGAACCCAGATGATCAGCGTCACTTGGGTGTCGGCATCGACGCGGGTCGTCTCGGTGGAATCGACCGCATTCTTGCGGATCGCCTGGGCCGCCTGCTGCATGGCCGCGAATGCCGGTTTGAGCTGCTCGTCGCGCTGCTTGTCCTGCGCGTCGTAGACCGCGACGAGGCGCGCGCGCTTCTCTTCCAGGACAGCGACGGCCTTCTTGATCTCTTGGCCGATCTTCTGCAGGCCGTCATCCTTGGTGGAAAGCACCACGGCGTCGAGATTGATGGAGGCGGCGACGAGCTGGTTCGAGGCTTCCTCGACCCGCGCCTTGTCTCGCGTGGCGGCATAGATCAGCATCGATGTCTGCGCTCCGGACATCTGCGCTCGCACGGTGAAGCCGCGCTCGATCTGCTCCGTCTCTCCGCTGCTCTGCATCAGCGTGGTCAGGAGCGAGATCATCTTGAGCGCATCGGTCACCGCCATGGTGATGTCCTGCGAGACGATCGCCTGCGCTTCCTTCAAGCTCTGCGACAGTGGCCCGATCGCGGCGACGAACTGCTTGTGGGCACCGGCCAGCGCGTCGATCTGCCGCGCATCCACCTGCCTGTCCTTGCGGAGCGCCTCGATCCTATCCTGCAGCCCATTCGCGCGCCTCGCGATGTCCTGCTCGGTCTGGTCCTTCACCGTCAGCATGTAGAGCGCAGCGAGCTGGTTCACCTCGCGCACTTCAGCGTCGGCCTCGATTGCCGCAAGCGCCAGCGTGCTCATGCGCTGCATGTCGTCGAGTTGCTGGTCGAGCGTGCCGAGCACGCGCCAGCAGATGACGGCCGCCGCGACTAGCACCAGAGCGGTGCAGCCGAAGACCGCGCCGACCTTGGCACCGATGCCCCAGGAGCTGTGCCGGCCCGCTGGGCTTGAGCGAGCGAGATCGGATGATGCCATGGCCGGATGCGCTCCCTCGCTGGCGACGATCGCGACCCGCCGGGCCGGGAGCCATTTGCGGCTCCGCATCGCATCAGTGACTTATTGGTGAAACCAATCACGCTTGCCTTCAAGCCTCTCGTTAGCTTGCGCGGCGAAGTTCCAGCGATGGGAAGGTAGGTCCGGCGTGAGCTGCCGGCACGGGTTTCGACTCAGGCCGGGTACTCGACGACCGTGCGGATCGCCTCGCCGCGCTTGAGCGCCGCAAAGCCCTCGTTGATCTCCTCCAGCCGGATGCGCCGCGTGATCAGGGCGTCGAGCTCGAGAGTGCCGTGCAAATAGGCCTGGGCAAGCAGCGGGAAGTCGCGCTGCGGCCGGGCGCCGCCGTAGCTCGAACGGGTGAAGCGGCGCTCGCCCATCAGCGAGCCCCAACGGAAGGCGACATCCTTGTCGACGTTGACCTTGCCGAGCCAGACCACCTGCCCGCCCGGTCGGCAGGCCTCGACCGAGACGCGGAACGCCTTCTCGTTGCCGGCGCATTCGAGGACGACGTCGGCGCCGCGCCCGCCCGTCAGGACCTTGACGAAGGCGACAGCATCCTCGCGCGCGGCGTTGCAGAAATGCGTCGCGCCGAACTTGCGCACGACGTCGCGCTTGCGGTCGTCCACATCGACCGCGACGATCGTCGTGGCGCCGGCGAGCTTTGCGCCCTGCACCGCGGACAAGCCTACGGCGCCGCAGCCAATCACCATTGCCGCAGAGCCCCAACGCAGCTGCGCGACGCGAGTCGCGGCGCCGACGCCCGTCATCACGCCGCAGCCGAGCAGGCAGGCGCGGTCGAACGGGATCTCCGGCGGCAACTTGCCCGCGCCCTGCTCGCTGACGACCGCGTACTCGCAGAAGCCGCCGACGAAGGTCAGCACGTGCACCGGCTGGCCGTTCGACGTCAGGCGCGCCGCGCCGTCGAAGGCCAGCGCCTTGCCGACGCTCGCCGTGAATCGCTCGCATAGGATCGGTTGGTCCTGCTCGCAGAAGAAGCAATGGCCGCAATGCGGGTTCCAGTGCAGCGCCACGGGGTCGCCTGGCTTCAAGGCCGTCACAGCCGAACCGATGGCCGCGACCGTGCCCGCGGCCTCGTGCCCGAGTACGATCGGCAGCGGGAAGGCGAGCGAGCCCTCGATGACCTCAAGGTCCGTATGGCAGAGCGCCGCGGCACGGTTGCGCACCAGCACGTCGGTCGGCCCGAGCTGGCCGATCTCCACGGTCTCTATCCCGAGCGGCGCTCCGACGGCGCGCAGCACGGCTGCTTTAGCCTTGATCGTCACGGCAGACCGCCCTCCCTTGCTCGCTTGACCGTAGCAGAGGGAGGGACCGGGTCAACGCGCCGGCTTCGCGCCCCAGAGCAGCACGTACTGCCAGAGCGCGGCCACCGTGCCGTGCCCGAGGTCGGCCTCGAGCTGCGCGATGCCGCGCGCGAACGCCGCCGGCTCGATCAGGTGGAGCGAGGAGAAGGCGCGGTCGCGATAGGCCTGCGCGTCCTTGAGCTCGTAGGCGATGACGCTCTGCTGCCAGCGGATCGCTTGGAAGCCCGCGCCGGCCATCTCGGCCTCCAGGCGCTCGATCGGGGGGTACCGGCGCAGCTCCACGGCGACGGTCTCCGGGAAATGGCTGGCGAGCGGACGGCGGCGGCGGATCATCTCGTGCGAGTCCGTGGCCGTGCAGACCTGGCCGCCGGGCCGGAGGATACGGACCGCCTCGGCGAAGTACGCGGCGCGGTCCGTCACGTGGTGGATGACGTCGACGCTGAACACCAGGTCGACGCTCGCATCGGGCAGGTCCAAGCGCTCGGCCCTCCCGCTTCGGAACGTCGCGGTGCCGGCGCGTGCGCGCGCGGCGCGCAGCATGCCCTCGGACGGGTCGATCCCGGTCACCGCGCATCCCGTCGCGGCGGCCAGCGCCAGCGCATAGGTGCCCGCGCCGCAGCCGACCTCGACCCCGCCGCGGCCCGGATCCGGGCCGCCGGCCCCCGGAGCCGCTCCCTCGATGAGCGCGCGCAGCACGCCCGGGTGCGGGCCGCCGCGACTGCGCGCGTAAGCGGCCGCCAGCGCGTCGTAGTCGAGGCTTGCCCGCGCGCCTTCGCCGGATGCGTCGCCCGCGTCGCTCATCGCCGGGACTATACAAGGCCAGGGGTGATCTGGCGAAATGCGCATCGACGGCTCAGGGCAGCGGCATTCGGCGACAGCTTTCAGCAGCGGGGCGCGAGCGGCGATGGCGGACAAGCGGGCGAACAATCTCGGCTACTTCAGCCAGGCGGCGGCACGGGCCCATCCCGGCCGCGTCGCGCTCGTCGACCTGTCCGGTCAGCAGCCGCGCCAGGTGCGATACGCCGAGCTCGAGGATCGGCTCGATCGCTTCGCCGCCGTGATCGCCGGGCTTGGCCTCAAGCCGGGCGACCGGATGGCGATGTGCATCGGCAACCGCTTCGAGTTCGTCGAGGTGATGTACGGCGCGATGCGAGCAGGCATCGTGCCGGTGCCGCTCAACACCAGGCTCGGCGCCGACACGCTTGCCTTTACCATTGCCGACGCGGGCTGCGTCGCAGCCGTGGTCGACCGCACTTCGAGCCCGCACATCGTCAAGGTCGTCGACGACGCCGGTCTCGCCGTCAGGATCGCTTTCGACCCCGTCCCAGCAGGCTGGCGCGACTACGACACGCTGCTGATGTCCGCGCCATCAGGCTTCGCGCCGCCGGCGATCGCCGACGACCACCCGTCCTTCCAGCCTTACACCTCGGGCTCGACGGGCAAGCCCAAGGGCGTCGTGCTGACCCATGCCGGGCAGCTCTGGTGGATCCGTGCGCTGCAGCGCCACTGGCCGTTCGGCATCGACGAGAGGGCGCTCGCCGCGGTGCCGCTCTACCACAAGAACGCCATGGCCGGCGCCATCAAGCCGCTGCTGCATGTCGGCGCCTCGGTCGTGATCCTGCCGGGCTTCGAGCCGCGCCGCTTCCTGCAGGCGCTGTCGGAATGGAAGTGCACGCGGGCGTCGGGCGTGCCGGCGGTGTTCACGCTGCTCCTGCAGCAGAAGGACTTGATCGAGGGCCTCGACTTCACCTGGCTGAAGCGGTTGACCATCGGCAGCGCGCCGACGCCGAAGGAGCTGCTCGACGCGGTCGAGCGCGCGTTCAAGGTGCCGGTCGGCGAGAGCTATGGGCTGACCGAGGGCGGCCCGGTGATGATCGGCCCGCCGACGGACGGTCGCCCCGTGCCGCATGGCAGCTGCGGCGTCGCCTGGCCGGAGGGCGAGATCAAGCTGGTCGGCGCCGACGGCGCGGAGAGCGCGAGCTACGGCGAGCTCTGGGTCAGGAATCCCGGCGTGACGCCCGGCTACTACAAGCTGCCCGACGTCAACGCCAAGCGCATCGTCGACGGCTGGCTGAAGACCGGCGACCTGTTCAGCCGCGACCAGGACGGCTTCCTGTACTTCCGCGGCCGCACAGACGACATGTTCAACAGCGGCGGCGAGAACGTCTATCCGCTGGAGGTCGAGAACGTCCTGCTGAAGCACCCCGCGGTGGCCGAGTGCTCGGTGGTGCCGGTGCCGCACGCGATCAAGGGCGAGGTGCCGGTGGCGATGATCGTGCTGGCGCAAGGCCGGACGGCCGGCGAGGACGAGATCAAGCAGTTCTGCCTGGCGAACGGCCCGGCCTACGCGCATCCGCGTCGCGTCATCCCGGTCGATGCCCTGCCGCTCAACGGTGCCGGCAAGATCGACCGCCGGATCGTGCAGGACAAGGTGCGGGCGCTGATCGGCTCGGCGCCGCTCGGCGGGTGAGGGATAGCGCCGCGCGCCGGCGCGCAACACGGAACAACGGGAGTCGGGAATGGCGACGGCAGCTCAGCGCAAGACCCTCGAGCAGGCCTCGGCCGGGCTCGCGATCAACAAGACGTTCCTGCCCTATGCGCTCGACAAGGGCATCGGGCCGCGCGCGCGGATCGGGCTGGTCGTGCTCGCGACCGACCATGCGGTCGAGCAGGAGTTCCGCGACATCCTGCGGCTCGACGGCGTCGCGCACTTCGCGTCGCGCATGTACAACTCGTCCACCATCACCGCCGAGACCCTGCGCGATCTGGCCAAGGACGTCACGCGCACGGCGGCGCTGATACTGCCGGGGGACCGGTTGGACGTCATGGCCTTCGCCTGCACCTCGGGCGCCATGGTGATGGGGCTCGACAAGGTCGAGGCCATGATCCGCGAGGCGCGACCGGGCATTCCCGTGACGACCCCGATGGGCGCCGCCGTCGCCGGCATGCAGGCGATGGGCCTGAAGCGCGTGGCGTTGCTGACGCCCTACGTGCAGGAGCTCAACGACATGATGCGCGCGACCGTCGAGGCCGCGGGCATCGCCGTTCCGGCGGTGGGCTCGTTCAACAACGCGGACGACCTGGTGGTCGCCAACATCTCCCCGGCGACCATCCGCGACGCGGCGATCGACCTGGTGCGCGAGGGCGGCGTCGACGGCGTGTTCGTGAGCTGCACGGGCATGCGGGCCGCCGGCGTCATCGAGGCGATCGAGGCAGCGACCGGCAAGCCCGCCCTGGCGTCGAACCATGCCATGGCCTGGCACGCGCTGCGCCTGGCCGGCATCAAGGACGCCGTACCGGGCTTCGGGCGGCTGCTGCGGACCTAGGCGCCCTCGCGCGGGCCCGACTCCCGCTGCCCCGACTCCCGCTGCCCCGACTCCCGCTGCCCCGATTCCCGCTGCCCCGCCATCGCGCCGAGCTGGGCGAACTCCTCGGCCTGGTCACGCGCCCGGTCGAGCGCGGCAGCGGCTTCCTCGAGCTGCATGAACAGCGGATCGTCCTCCAGGAGGTCGAGCCGCTCTAGCCGATAGGCGGCGAGCTGCAGGTCGACGAAGGCCTGGCGGAAGCTGTCCAGGGCCGCCGCGGCCTCGCGCACCACCGCGAGCGCCACCTGGCCGTCGGCGAGGCGGGCCAGCAGCGCATCGACGAGCTGGGCGCAGCCGCGCGGCGTGCGCTCGATGCCGGCGAGATGCTCGGCGCCGGCCCGTTCGGCGATCGCCCAGGCCTGGTCGATGTCCTTCAGGAGCGTCGCGTGCACCGTCGCCAGGCGCGACCCGACGACGGAGGCGAAGCCGGCGCGCTCGGCCTCCATGGCGAGGCGCGCTGCATGGGCGTTGAGCTGCGCGATGTCGTCGCGCACCGCGACGAGCGCTGCGGCGACCGCCTCCATCGCGGCGGCCTGGCGCTCCTGGCTGCGCCGAGCGCTGCGCAGCGCGACGATCGCGCCAGTCGCGAGCGCCGCCAGGAAAGCGGCCATGATCGCGGCCTCGGCGACGCCGGCCACGGCGGCAAGTTCGGGGATCTGCATCGCGGTCACCTCCGCGCCGAGTATTGACGGACGGCGCGGCGCGCGCCATGCCCTGCGCGTCGCGGAGCGCGACGACGGAAAGGGAGCTCGCCGATGGCTGCCACCAACCGCCGCTGGGTCCTCGCCCGGTATCCCGAGGGCATGCCGCCGCTCGACACCTGGCGGCTGGAGAGCGGGCCGGCGCCGGAGCCGCAGCCCGGCGAGATCCTGGTCAGGGCCAAGTACCTATCCGTCGACCCGTACATGCGCGGCCGGATCAGCCCGCAGAAGAACTACACGCGCAGCGTCGAGGTCGGCGAGACCATGCATGGCGGCGGCGTCGGCGAGGTCGTCGCGTCCAAGCACCCTGCCTGGAAACCCGGCGAGATCGCCGAGAGCATGGCCTTCGGCTGGCAGGAATACGCGATCCTGAAGCCCGGCCAGCCCGGTGCCGCGGGCGTCCATCGCATCGACCCGGCCCTGGCGCCCGTCCAGAGCGCGCTCGGCTGGCTCGGCATGCCGGGCATGAGCGCCTATTTCGGCCTGCTCGACACGGGGCGGCCGCGCCCGGGCGACACGGTCGTCGTCTCGGCGGCGTCGGGTGCCGTCGGCCAGCTCGTCGGGCAGATCGCCAAGATCGCGGGCTGCCGCGCCGT
>JAEULF010000407.1 GCA_016793965.1 Alphaproteobacteria bacterium
GGCGAGCACGGCGACGGCATCGTGCGCTCGGAGTTTCATGGCCCCATGTTCGGCCAGCGGATGGTCGCCGCCTTCGAGACGGCAAAGGCGATCTTCGACCCGAAGGAGCTGCTCAACCCCGGCAAGATCGTCCGTCCCTACCGCATGGACGACCGGACTCTGCTGCGCTACCCGCCAGGCTACGCGCACCTGCCTGTCAAGCCGGGGCTCGATTGGTCGGCCTGGGGCGGTTTCCCGCATGCCGTCGAGATGTGCAACAACAACGGCGAGTGCCGCAAGGCGACGGGCGGCGTGATGTGCCCCTCCTTCCGCGTCACGGCCGAAGAGAAGGATTCGACGCGCGGCCGCGCCAACACGTTGCGCCTCGCGCTGTCCGGTCAGCTCGGCCCGGCTGCCCTGCTCGGCGAGGCGATGGCCGAGACCTTGAAGCTGTGCGTCGGCTGCAAGGGCTGCAAGCGCGAGTGCCCGACGGGCGTCGACATGGCGCGCATGAAGATCGAAGTGCTGCATCAGCGCAACGAGCGCCGCGGCGTGCCGCTGGCCGAGCGCGTTGTCGCGTCACTGCCGCGCTGGGCGGCGTGGGCGCAACGGCTGCGCGGCCTGGCGCGACTGCGCGATAGCGTGCCGGGCCTCGCCTGGCTGAGCGAGAGGCTGCTCGGGTTCAGCGCGCGCCGCTCGCTCCCCATCTGGTCGGCCGAGCCGTTCCGGCCGGGCGAGGAGGCGGCGACCAACCCGGTCGCGCCGAGCGGCGCGGTGGCGCTGCTCGCCGACACGTTCAACATCTGGTTCGAGCCTGAGAACCTTCGCGCCGCCGTCCGCGTGCTGCAGGCCGCCAACTTGACGGTGACGGTGGCGGCGCCGCCGGACGGAGAGCGGCCCCTGTGCTGCGGCCGCACATATCTCGCTGCCGGCATGGTCGAGGAGGCGCGCGGGGAGATGCGGCGCACGGCGGCGGCTCTGGCGCCGCTGCTGGCGCAAGGCATGCCGGTTCTGGGCTTGGAGCCGTCGTGCCTGATGACGTTCCGCGACGAGCTGCTCGCCGTTCTGCCCGGCCGCGAGTCCGAGGCGCTGTCGAAGCGAGCTTTCCTCCTGGAGGAGTACCTGGCGGCCGAGGCGAAGGCCGGGCGCTTGGCGTTGCCGCTGCGGGCGCTGCCGGAAGCGACGGCGCTGCTGCACGGCCACTGCCACCAGAAGGCGTTCGGCGCGATGGGCGCGGTCGAGCAGGTGCTGAGGCTGGTCCCGGGCCTCGCGGTGAAGACGGTCGACAGCAGCTGCTGCGGCATGGCCGGCGCTTTCGGCTACCGCGCCGAGACCATCGATGCGTCCTTCGCCATGGGCGAGCTGTCTCTGCTGCCGGCCGTGCGAACGGCCGCGCCGGGCGCCCTGGTCGTCGCCGACGGCACGTCCTGCCGCCACCAGATCCACGACGGCGCCGGCCGCGCGGCCGTGCATGTGGCGATCGTGCTGGAGCGCGCATTGGCGGCGACGGGCGCGCGCTGATGCCCGTGTCCAAGCCCGGATCCGATCGTCCGTACGGCAAGACCGCGATCGAGCGGCGGTTGCGGACGTCGCTGCCGCTTTGGACCTATGACGGCACGTCGATCCGCCGGCTGTACCGGACCCAGGGCTGGAAATCGACGGCAATGGCGTTCGGCGCGGTCGCCCACCTGGCGGAGACGACCTGGCACCATCCGGACGTCGCGGCCTCCTGGGACAGCCTGGAGGTGCGGCTTCGCACGCACGCGGCCAAGGGCGTCACGGACAAGGACTTCGCTCTGGCGGCGCTGATCGAGGCTGCGCTGCAGTGGCGGTCCGACGGGGTGCTGGAGGGGACGCCCGATGACCCGCGCTTCGCGCACGTGAAGCGTGACGCGCCGGTTGCTGCAGCCAGGCCGCGGCGTCGGGGCGCGGCACGCTGACATGACGAGCGCGCTCATCGGGCTCGGCGGCAATCTCGGCGACCGGCGCTCTGCGCTGCGCGCCGCCTTGGCGGCCCTCTCGACGATCGGCCGCGTGACGGACGCGTCGCCGGTGTACGAGACGGCGCCGCGCCACGTGACCGACCAGCCGGCCTTCCTCAACATGGCGGCGGCGTTGGAGACCGCGCTGCTGCCGCTCGACCTGTTGCATGCGCTCAAGGGCATCGAGCGCGACCTCGGTCGCGAGCCGGGTCCGCGCTTCGGCCCGCGGCTTCTCGACCTGGACATCCTGATGTACGGCGACGCGGTGCTGGACCTCCCCGCGCTGCGGGTGCCCCACCCGCGAATCGCCGAACGCGAGTTCGTCCTGCGGCCGTTGGCGGATATTGCGCCGCGGCGACTGCACCCCGCGCTCGGGCGGACGGTCGCGGAGCTGCTTGCCGGGTTGGGCGAGGACCAAGGGGTTGTCCAAGTCGCAACGGCGCCTTAAGGCGCGCGGCAGCCATGATCGGCAGCGCGCTACCGCACCGGCGGCCGCCTCGGCTACGGTCGCCGCCGTCGCTCACGAAGCCGGGTTTTCCCATGCCGCTGCGCAACCCTGTCCTCTCCGCCATCGAGACCTATGTCCCGGGCCTGACGACGGGCTACGTGGCGCAGGCTTACGGCCTCCCCGAGGCCGATATCGCGAAGCTGGGCTCCGCGGAGAACCCGTTCGGGCCGTCTCCGCTCGGCCGCGCGGCGGTGGCCGCCGCGCTCGATGCTCTCAGCCTCTATCCCAACTGGACGGCGGAGGGGCTGCGCAAGAAGATCGCCGCCAAGTACGGGCTCGACCCAGAGGGCGTGATCTGCGGCGCCGGCGAGACGGAGCTCATCCCGCTGGTCATCCGCGCCTTCACCCGCGAGGGCGGCACCGTGGCGATGCACGAGCCGACCTTCCCCGTGTACCACCTGGCAGCGGAGGCGGAGGGGCGAAAGCCGATCTTCGTCCCCGCGCGCGACGAGCTGGTCTTTGACGTCGACGATCTGGCGGCGGCGGCGCGGCCTGACACCGGCGTCGCCTTCGTCACCTCGCCGCACAGCCCGACCGGGCGCGTCTTCGCGCATGCCGACGTCGAGCGCCTGGCGAGGCGGCTACCGGATACCCTTGTCGTGCTCGACGAGGCCTATTGGCATTTCTCCGACGCGCCGCCGGGCTTCAATCTCCTGCCGCGCTGCCCGAACCTCATGGTGATGCGCACCTTCTCCAAGGCTTTCGGGCTTGCCGGGTTGCGCGTCGGCTTCGCAGCCGCGGCGCCGCCGCTGGTGCGCCAGCTCATGGCGCTGAAATCGACCTGGAACATGGGCTGCCTGCAGGTCGCCGGCGCTGCTGCGGCTCTCGACGACGACGCGCATGTCCAGCGCACCGTCGCCGCGATCAAGGAGGCGCGCGCGGAGATCGAGCGCCGGGTCAACCAGACGAACCGGTTCCAGGTCCTGCCGGGCAGCCAAGCCAACTACGTGCTGGTGAAGGTGCTCGACCCGGGGCTGGACTCGACGCGGGTGTTCAACGAGCTGCTCAAGCGCGGCGTGATCGTGAAGGACTGCAGCGTCTCCTTCCGCGCCTTGGGCAAGCGATGGCTGCGCGTCGATGTCGGCACGCGCCGGCACGTCGACCGCTTCGTCGCCGCGCTCTCGGACATCCGCTGACCCGCCATGGATGCCGAGCTGGCGCCCGGCCTCGTCCTCGGGGTTGACGTCGGCGGCACCTTCACGGACGTCGTGGCGGTGGAGGCCGCGACCGGACGGTTGCGCCTCGCCCTCAAGCTGCTCTCGACTCCTGGCGACCCGGCCGAGGCGGTGCTCGCGGGAGTTGACCGGGTGCGCGCGGCCCTGGGCGGTGACGTCGAAGCGCTGATGCATGGGACGACCGTCGGAACCAACGCGCTGATCGAGAAGCGCGGCGCGCGCACGGCGCTCGTCGCAACAGCGGGCTTTCGCGACGTCATCGAGCTGCGCCGCCAGGCCCGCCCGCTGCTCTTCGACCTGGCGCAGCGGGTCTCGCAGCCGCTCGTGCCGCGCGACCTGCGCATCGAGGTGGCGGAGAGGCTCGCCGCGGACGGGTCCGTCGTGACGCCGTTGCAGGACGGAGCGATCGCGGCCGCCGCCGCGACGCTGGCCGCAGCCAAGGTCGAGGCGGTCGCGATCTGCCTGCTCCATTCCTACGCCGACGACCGGCACGAGCGCGCGATGGAAGCTGCGTTGCGCGACGCGCTCCCCGGCGCCTTCGTGACGTGCTCCAGCGACGTCTGCAGGGAGTACCGCGAGTTCGAGCGCTTCAGCACGGCGACCGTCAACGCCTACATCGGCCCGCCTGTCAGGCGCTATTTGCAGCGACTGGAGGGCGCGCTGTCCTCGCGCGGCATTGCGCGCTTCGGGATCGTCAAGTCGAACGGCGGCATCACCGGCGCCGCGAATGCCGCCAGGCACCCTGTCCACCTCATCGAGTCCGGGCCGGCCGCCGGGCTGATCGCCGCTGCCAGCCTGGCGCGCGGCGAGGGCGAGCTGAACCTGATCGCGTTCGATATGGGAGGGACGACGGCGAAAGCCGGCGTCGTGCTCGACGGCAAGCCCAGGCTCACTCCCGAGTTCGTCGCCGACCGGTTCGTCGACGGTGTCGACCGCGGCGGCTATCCGCTGCGGAGCCCGGCGCTCGACGTGATCGAGATCGGCGCCGGCGGAGGCAGCATTGCCGCGATCGACTCCGGTGGCGTCCTCAAGGTCGGGCCGCGGAGCGCCGGCGCCGATCCCGGGCCGGCTTGCTACGGCCGCGGCGGCACGCTGCCCACCGTGACCGATGCGCACCTGGTGGCCGGCACGCTCGACCCCGGCTCCTACGGGCCGGATGCCTTGCGGTTGGACGAGGAGCTGGCACGCCGGGCCATTGCCGATCACGTCGCGCGACCGCTCGGCTGGGACGTCGAGCGGGCTGCCGAGGCGATCCTCGCGATCGCTACGGCGAGCATGGTGGAGATGGTCAGGCTCGCGACCGTGCGGCGCGGGCTCGATCCGCGCGACTTCGCCCTGCTCGCCTATGGCGGCGCAGGGCCGATGCACGCTGCCGCGATCGCTCGCGAGGTCGGCTGCCGGACGATGCTCCTGCCGCCGTCTCCGGGCCTGTTCAGCGCGCTCGGCGCGCTGCTGGGCGGCGCGCGGCACGACATCGTGCGCACGATGCTCCAGCCGGCCGACGCCCTTGACCCGGCGACGCTGGCCGCGACGCTCGACGCCATGGGCCGCGAGCTTGCCGCGCGGCTGGAGTCCGACAGGGAGTTGTCGCCGGGCGGCGCGGCGACGCACGCCGTCGCGCTCGACATGCGCTTCAAGGGGCAGCTCTTCGAGATCGCGGTCCCGATCGATCGCGGCGCCCTGCCGAGCGGCGCAGAGGCGGCACGTGCCTTCCGCAAGGCATATGCGGCGGAGTACGGCTACGACCTGACGGAGGCGAGCGTGGAGATCGTCAGCCTGCGGTCGTCTGCCAGCCTGAATCCCTGGCAGGCTGCGCTGCCGGAGCGGCAACGGAGCGTGCCGCTCTCGCCGATGCGCCGCTCGGTCTTGGACGGCGGCAGGCGGATCGACATGCCGGTCGTCGCGCGCGAGTCCCTTGCCGATGGCGCGCCGCTCGCCGGCCCGGCCTTGATCGTCGAGGCGAGCACGACGCTGCGCGTGCTCGCGGGGCAGCGCGCGGTGATGCGCAAGTCCGGCGTCCTGGCCGTCTCCGAGGAAAGCCGCGATGCCTGATGCCCCGCTGCGCATGCGCGACCCCGTGACGTTCGAGGTGGTGCGAAGCGCTCTCTACGCGACCTGCGAGGAGATGAAGAGCGTGATGACGCGCGCGGCGTTCTCCCCGCTGCTCAGCCTCTCCGCCGATCTGTCCTGCGCCTTGCTCGATGCCCGCGGCGAGGTCGTCGCCCAAGGCAACGACATCCCGGTCCATCTGGGTTCGATGCCCTTCACGGCAGCGGGCATCCTGCGGAAGTTCCCCGCGGAGGAGTGGCTGCCGGGCGACGCCGTCCTGATGAACGACCCCTTCGCCGGCGGCAACCACCTGCCGGACATGACGCTGATGTCCGCGATCTTCGCCGGCGACGGCGGAGGCCCCGGCCTGGTCGGCTTCGCCGCGAGCCGCGTCCACTGGCCCGATGTCGGCGGAGTGTCGCCCGGCAGCTCGGCGGTGACCGACCACGTCATCAAGGAAGGCGTTCGCGTGCCGCCGGTGCGGATCATGCGCGGCTATCGCGTGGAGCAGGGCATCCTCGACCTGCTGCTCGCCAATGTGCGCGTCCCGGGGGATCGCATGGGCGACTTCAGCGCGCAGGTCGCCTGCAACGCGCGAGGCGCCGCACGGGTCTCGGAGCTCGTCGCGCGATACGGCGCCGCGACGCTGGCAGCCGTGATGCGCGAGACCCTCGACTACAGCGAGGCGCTCGTCGGCGAGGCCTTGGCTGGGTTGCGCGACGGGACGTATCGCGCGAGCGCGTTGCTCGACGGCGACGGTTACTCCCAGTCGGCCGACGCCGCGGGCCGCGACGCCTTCCGCTTGGCCGTTGCCGTCGAGAAGGTCGGACGTCGCTTGTCCGTGGACTTCGCCGGTACTTCGCCGGCCGTGCGGGGGCCGGTCAATGCGCCGATCGCCGTCACGTCCTCCGCTTGCTACTACGTCCTGCTCGCGGTCGCCGGCGGGCACGTGCCGCCGAATGCCGGCGCTTACCGGCCGATGCGCATCAGGGCGCCCGAGGGCTCCCTCGTGCACGCTCGCTACCCGTCGCCCGTCGTTGCCGCCAATACGGAGACGTCGAACCGGCTGGCCGACCTCTTGCTTGCCGCGCTGGCGCCGGCTTTGGGCGATCGCGCGGTCGCCGGGAGCTACGGCTGCGGCGCAGTCTATACGCTGGCAGGGATCGACCCGGCGCGCGGTGCGTCGTTCGTGCACTACGAGACGGTCGGCGGCGGGATGGGCGCCTCGTCCCGCGGCCCAGGGCTCGGCGGCTTCCGCGTCCACATGGGCAACACCATGAACCTCCCGATCGAGGCCATGGAGGCGCAGATGCCGGTTCGCTTCGAGGCATACGGCCTGCGCCCCGGGTCCGGCGGCGGCGGGCGTCACGCCGGCGGCGAGGGCGTCTTGAAGTCGATCCGCGCCCTGGCCGACGGGGTCGAGTTCTCGGTCACAGCGGAGCGCGCGCTGCAGCCGGCCCCGGGCATCGCGGGCGGCGGCGCCGGCGCCGCTGCGCGCTTTTCGGTGGCGCGCGCCGACGGCAGCATCGCGACGTTGGCGTCGAAGACGCCGTCGGCCCGGCTCGACCGCGGCGACGTCCTGGTCATCGAGACTGCCGGCGGCGGTGGCTGGGGCATTGCTTGATCCCGACGCCTCCCATTCGGCATAGGACCTCGGGGGAAATGGACCATCCCCAGGCGATCTGCCAGAGAACAGAGGGGCGGTTCGGGCAAGCGCGCATTCGGACCCTGGTGGTTGCTTCAGCGCCCAGCCACTCGTTCGCTCGGGGGCTTTAAGGCGCGGTGCGCCGGGGCCTCGCGTGGCTTGGGAGGAAGCGATATGGCCGGCCTGCTCGCGAGCGCGGCGTCGCTACTGGAGTCAATGGGCGCATGGCTCCGAAGCCTTGGCCGCAGCGGCGAATCGACTCCGCGCGGAAGCGGCGGGGCGCAGTCCTTCCTGGCCGCAGCCTTCGAGCACTTGAGCGAAGGGATCAGCGTGGTCGGCCCGGACGGGCGCCTCGCGGCGATGAACGATCGTGCCCGGTGCATGCTGAACCTGCCCGAGGCGCTTGCAGCTCCCGGCTCGGACGTGCTCAGCATCCTTCGCTTCTTGGCGGCGCGCGGCGACTACGGCGCGGTCGATCTCGAGGGCGAGGCCAGACGCCGCTTCGCCCAGCTGATGAGCTGCCGCCAGGACGTGAGCTGGCTGCACCGGGTGCCGAGCGGCGCGACGATCCGTGTCCGCCGCCGCCGGATGCCCGACGACATGATCCTCTCCGTCTACACCGACGTCAGCGACCAATTGTCGATCGAGGATGCTCTGCGTCGCAGCCAGGAGTGGGCCGAGGAGCGGTCGCGCATCCTCCAGGCTTCGCTCGACGCGTTGCAGGAAGGCATTGCGGCGGTGGACCCGTCGGGACGGCTGCTGACCTGGAACGAGCAGTTCGTCAAGATCCTCGCGCTGCCCCCTGAGCTGGTGGCGAAGGGAAAGCCTTACCGCGCGATCATCCGCTTCGGCGCCGAGCGCGGCGACTTCGGCCCAGTCGCCGATCCCGACGCGGAGGCCGATCGCCGCCTGAACAGCGCCTTGCGCGGCGAGTCGGAGAGCTTCACCTTGCGGACTCCGGGACGCCGCTTCGTCGAGTTCCATCGCGGGCCGATGCGCGACGGTGGCTTCCTCGTCGTGTTCGTCGACACGACGGAGCGCAAGCGTGCCGAGGACAGGTTGCGCGATGCCGTCGGTGCCATGGCCGACCAGCTGTTCATCTGGGATGCCGACGATCGTCTGGTCGCTACTAACGCCACGTCGAATGTCGATCCGGGCAAGGGATGGGAGCTCACGCCGCTCGGCATCCGGTTCGAGGACGCGATCCGCGCGCGGCTCAACGCGGGCCAGTTCGCCCTGCCTGCTGGGACCGATCCGGAGTCGTTCATCGCCGATCGGCTCGCGCGCCATCGCAGCGCTGCCCCCGTGGACTTCGAGCTGACCGAGAGCGACGGGCGCATCTACATCGTGCGCGAGCGCCGCATGCCTGACGGCGGCAGGGTCGTCTCGACGACGGACATCACGGCGCAAAAGGAGGCGGAGCGTCGTGCGCTCGCCAGCGAGGCGCGCTTCCGCGCCTTTGCCGAAGCGGCATCCGACTGGTACTGGGAGCAGGACGACCAGCTGCGCTTCACGTACATCTCTGCCAAGGTCGCAGGCGAAGGCGTCGAGCCGTTCATCGGGTTGACCCGACGCGCGACGATGCCCCTCGACGTCACGGAGGAGCAATGGGCTCGGCATGACGCTCTCCTCGCCGCCCGCAGCCCGATTCGTGACTTCCGCTTCGCACGCCTGGACGAGCACGGTCGCAAGCGGCGATTCGCGATCAGCGGCAATCCTGTTCAGGACCAAGCCGGGCGCTTCTGCGGATATCGCGGCGTCGGGCGGGACATCACGGAGCTGCAGGAAGCGCAGGCGAGGGCCGAGGCCCAGGCGGCGGATCTCGCCGCGATGCTCGACGTGATGGTGGAAGGCATCTGCATCCTCGATGCGGCTGGCCATGTGCGGTCCGTCAGCCGCCGCTACAGGGAGCTGCACGGCGTTGACGAGACCGCGCTCCACCCTGGCGTTGACTACCGCGACGTCATCAGGCTGCGGGCTCAGCGGGGCGATTTCGGCGCGGTGGATGTCGAAGGGACCGTGCGCGCGCGCATGGCTCTGATCAATGAGGGGAGCGACCGGGACCGGATCCAGGTCGTGCAAGCGGGGCAGGTGCGCGAGGTGACGCGGCGCCGGCTCGCGGACGGTGGCAGGGCGATCGTCGTGCGCGACGTCACCGATCAGCATCGCGCCGAGCAACGGCTGCGCGACGCTCTCGACGCTCTGGCCGACCGCTTCGCGCTCTGGGGCCCGGACGACAGGCTCGTCATGACCAATTTCGGCGTGAAGGGGCTGGACGAGCGCCAGTGGTACGCGCTGGACGATGACACGACCTTTGCCGAGTCCTTCCGGCGCAGGACCGAGGCCGGCGATTTCGTCATTCCCCAGGGAATGTCGAAAGAGGAGTTCATCGCGCTGCGCCTTCGGCGCCACAGCGAGGCGAGCGGCGAGCCGTTCGAGGTCGAGTACGCGTCCGGCCAGGTGTCGCTGGTGCGGGAGCGTCGAACGGCGGAAGGTGCCGTGGCCGTCGTCTCGACCGACGTCACGTCCGAGAAGCGCGCCGAGCTGCGGCTGCGCGACGCCATCGCGGCCATGGCGGACCATTTCGTTCTCTATGACCAGGAGGACCGGCTGGTCATGACGAACATGACGCTGGCCGGCCGGACGCAGGCGGACGGTGCCGGCCTCATGGACGCCGGACGGCGCTTCGAGGAGATATTCCGCGAGCGCGTGGAGGCCGGCATCTACCGCATTCCCGACGGCGAGACGAAGGAGGCGTATGTCGCACGGCGGCTTGCCGCGCATACCGATCCCAAGGGCGTCGACATCGAGGCCGAGCAGACCGACGGGCGGATCTTCAGCATCCGGGAGCGCTCGACCCGGGAGGGCGGCCGAGTGATCCTGCGGTCTGACATCACCGACCGGCGGCGCTCGGAGCGAAGGCTGCAGGACGCGATCGATGCGATCGGCGATCTCTTGTACATCTGGGATGCGGACGACCGGCTTGTGACGATGACCGCGCGCCACCCGCTTGCGTCGGCCATCCAGGCCCTCGGCGTCTCGCCGGGGATCACGTTCGAGGACGCGTTCCGCCGCTTCATCGCCGGCGGCTACGTGAAGCTGCCTGAGGGGATCCGTACTGAGGACTTCGTCGCCGAGCGGCTGCGCGCCCACCGCAGCGCCGAGCCGGTGGAGTTCGAGCATATCGACCGTGACGGCCGGAACCTTGTCATACGCGAGCGCCGGACGTCCGAGGGCGGCAAGGCCGTCATCGTCACGGATGTCACGCGCTTGAAGCAGGCCGAGCAGCGCCTGAGCGACGCCATCAATGCCATGGCAGACCGCTTCTATCTCTGGGATGCGCAGGACAGGCTCGTCCTGACGAACACAGGCCCGGGCTCGCAGCGCGGCGACTCCTGCACGGCGCTGCTCACGCCGGGCATGAGCTTCGAGGAGTGGCAGCATGCCCTCGCGCGCGCCGGCCTGGTAACGGTTCCGCCGCGCGCGACCGTCGAGTCCGAGATCGCGCGCCGGATGGAGCAGCGGAAGGTCGGCATCGGCGACGATCGGGAGACCGAGAACGCCGAGGGGCGCAAGTTCATCGTGCGCGAGCGCCGGACGACGGAGGGCGGCATCGTCGCAGTCGCATCGGACGTCACGGCGCTGCGCCGGGCCGAGACGCGCTTCCGCGAGGCGATCGAGGCGCTGGCCGACCGCTTCTACGTCTGGGGCGCCGACGACCGGCTGATCGTCAGCAATGCCGCTGGGCCGGCATGGGGCGGCGACAGCGGCGCGACTCTTGTGCGGGCCGGCATGACCTTCGAGGAGTGCGTGCGCGCCCTTGCGGCGGCAGGGCGCTTCAAGACCCAGCCGGGGGAGACGATCGACGACGTCATCCAGCGGCGCCTGGAGCACCACCGGCGTCGCGACGGATCTGACTTGGAGATCGAGAACGCCGATGGCGTCATCTTCACCGTGCGCGAGCGTCAGACGGCGGAAGGCGGGACGGTCGTGGTCGCGACGGACGTGACGCAGAGCAAGCGCGTCGCGCGCGAGCTGCTGCAGGCGCGCGACACAGCCGAGGCGGCGAACAGGGCCAAGACGGAGTTCCTCTCGCGCATGAGCCATGAGCTGCGGACCCCGATGAACGCCATCCTTGGCTTCTCGCAGCTCCTGCTGATGCAGACCAAGGGAGCGCTCTCCGAGGGCCAGGCGGAGTACGTGCGCCACGTGAACCGGTCGGGCGAGCATCTCCTGAAGCTGATCGACGAGGTCCTCGACTTGGCCCGGATCGAGGGCGGCACGCTCGGCTTGCGCCGCGAGTCCGTCAGCGCGGCTGCGGTGCTGGACGAGCTCAAGGCGACGATGGCTCCGATCGCCGGCAAGGCGGGGATCGCGCTGGAGGTCGCTGCTGACGCGACCGGCTTGCCGCCGGTGCTCGGCGACCGCACTCGAATCATGCAGGTCCTGCTGAACCTCGCCTCGAATGCGATCAAGTACAATCGACCCGCCGGGCGCGTGACTGTCGCCTGCTACCGGCCGTCGCCGGACTTCGTCAGGTTCTCCGTTTCTGACACGGGTCTCGGGATCCCGCGCGAGCGCCAGGCGGAGCTGTTCCAGCCGTTCAACCGCCTGGGCAAGGAAGGCGGCCCGATCGAGGGCACGGGCATTGGCCTCGCGATCTGCCGGCAGCTCGTCGCGCTGATGGGCGGATCGCTCGGCTTCTCGTCGGAGCGCGACCAGGGCAGCCGCTTCTGGTTCGACCTGCCTGCCGATCCGACGCGGGAGGCACCGGTTTCCCCGGTCGGCGAGGCAGGGGGGTGGCGCAGCTTGGGCGGTGATCGGGCGAAGCCGTTTTGCATCCTCTACATCGAGGACAATCCGTCCAATCGCGATCTCATGGCGAACATCCTGGAGGGCTTGTCGGGAACGCGCATGCTTTCGGCGCCGGATGCGGGTCTCGGGCTGGACATTGCCGTCACGCAGCTGCCGGATCTGGTGATCATGGATATCAACCTGCCCGGCATGGACGGCTATGCGGCGCTCAAGCAGCTGCGCGCGACGCCGGAGACGAGGCACATTCCGGTCATTGCAGTCAGCGCCGCGGCCATGCCCCATGACGTGGAACGCGGCGCCCGGGCAGGCTTTGCCCGCTATCTTGCCAAGCCGCTGCAGGTGCGAGAGGTAATGGAGACCGTTCTCGCCTGCTTGGCGGACGTCCGAACGTCGAGATCCGCAGGGCGCGCGCCATCGTCGTAGCGCCAGGTTGCCGAGGCTCCATGACCAGATTGAAAGTCGTCGACGCCCATCACCATCTGTGGGACCTGGCGCGCAACAAGCATCCCTGGCTGCAAGGCGAGCGAATCCCGTTCCGATACGGCGACTACGGCGCGATCTGCCGAACCTACTTGCCGGACGACTACAGGCGCGACTCGGCAAGCTTCGATGTCATCGGCAGCGTCCACATGGAGGCGGAGCACGACCCGGCGGACCCGGTGCGCGAGACGCGTTGGCTGCATGAGGTCGCCGAGCGCTACGGCATCCCGAGCGGGATCGTCGGCGCAGCCTTCCTCGACCGCGACGATGCGGATTCCGTCCTCGCCGGGCATGCCGCCTTCCCGCTCGTGCGCAGCATCCGCCACAAGCCGCGCTCGGCCCCCGCACCCGATATGGTCGTGCCCGGCGCGCCGGGGTCGATGGGCGATCCGCGCTGGCGCGCAGGCTATCGGCTTCTGTCGAAGCGCCGCCTCTCGTTCGACCTGCAGACGCCATGGTGGCACTTGCCCGAGGCGGCCCAGTTGGCGCGCGACTTCCCGGACACGCCGATCATCCTCAACCACACCGGCCTGCCGTCCGACCGTTCGGCGCAGGGCCTGGCCGGTTGGCGCGCAGCCATGGAGCGATTCGCGGCCGAGCCGAACGCGCTGGCGAAGATCTCGGGCATCGGGCAGCCTGGCAAGCCCTGGACGGTCGAAGCCAACGGCCCGATCGTGCGCGACGTCATCCGCATCTTCGGTGTCGACCGCTGCATGTTCGCATCGAATTTCCCGGTTGATAGCGTGTGCGCGACGTTCGACGAGATCTTCGGCGGCTTTCGCGCCATCGTTGCCGACATGACGGCCGGCGACCAGGCCAAGCTCTTCCGCGACAACGCGATCCGTCACTATCGCTTGACCATCTGACGTCGCGGCCGTTGCCGGGAGCGCCGCGGACGTTTGGCCGAGACCTCGGGCGCAAGAAGCGGGACGCCTGGGCGATGCCCGCTCGCTATCCCTGTCCTCGCACCAGAGAGGACGGCCGCGATGACCTTGACGAACTCTGACCTTCTTCCGCGCCCCTTCGCCCGGCTGGCGTGGTCGAACCTGGCCGCGCAGTCGGCCGAGCAAGTCGCGCTGGCAGCGGCGCCGATCGTCGCCGTTCTGGCCATCGGCGCGGATGCCGGCGAGGCCGGCTTGCTGCAAGCGGTGCAGTCCTTGCCGTTCCTGCTGCTGGCGCTGCCCGCGGGACTGCTCGCCGACAGCATGCCGCTCCGCCGCCTCATGGCTATGGCTGAGGCGGCGCGGGCTCTCTCGCTCCTGGCGATCGTTGCCTTGGCGACGATCGGGGCGCTGACCTTGCCGCTGCTGGCGGCTCTCGGCTTCGTCGGCGCCTGCGGCACGGTCGCCTATGGCGTATGCGCGCCCGCCCTCGTGCCGGCCCTGGTCGCGCCGTCGCAGCTCGCGGCGGCGAATGGCCGCATCGAGCTGGCGCGGACCGGTGCCTTCTTGGCCGGGCCCGCCCTGGCAGGCGTGCTCGTCGGCTGGGCCGGCGCAGGCGCGGCATTCGCAGTCGCTGCGGTCCTGTCGCTCTATGCCGCGATCCTGATGGTCACGCTGGCCGAGCCGCCGCGTCAGGTAGCGCCCCGCCGCCCGGTGGCGCAGGAGTTGCGCGCGGGCGCTGCCTTCGTGCTCTCCCATCCGCTGCTCCGCCCCGTCCTGCTGACGCAGCTCGTTTTCAACGCCGCATTCTTCGTGCTGATGGCAGTCTATGTCCCCTACGCTGTCGCGCGCCTCGGGCTCTCTGCCTCCGGCGTCGGGGCAACGCTCTCCTGCTACGGCGCCGGCATGGTCGCGGGGGCCCTGCTGGCCGGTCGTGCGCTGCGGCGGATGGCCTTCGGCGCGGCGATCGCCGTGGGCCCCCTGTCCGGACTGGCGGCGGCGGTCGCGATGGTGCTGACGATCTGGGTCCCATCGCCGGTCATCGCTGGCGCGAGCTTCTTCCTGCTCGGCGCCGGGCCGATCGTATGGGTGGTAGCGACGACGACGCTGCGCCAGGCGCTGACGCCGCCGGAGATGCTTGGCCGCGCGTCGGCCATGTTCATGCTCGCCACAGGGGCACGACCGGTCGGTGCCGCCGTCGCCGCGCTCATCGCGAGCCGGTTCGGCCCGGAAGCTTGCCTCGTCTCCGCCGCTGCCGGCTTCTTCGTCCAGGCGCTCCTCATTCTCGCTTCGCCGGTCCTGCAGCTCGCGCAGCAGCCATCTCTCGCCCCGGCGAATCCTAGAGCGGCTCCTTCATGTACAGCTTGAGGATGGCGCTGGCGTCGAGCTCGCTGTGTCCGCGCGAGACGAGCAGGCGGAACAGCGTGCCGGCCATCGTCGCCATCGGCGTCGGGACCTTCATGTGCGCCGCCAGGTCCTGGACCATGTCGAGGTCCTTGAGCACCTGGCGGGCGTAGCCGCGCGGGGCGAAGTCGCGTGCGAGCATGCGCGGGAAAATGTCCTTCAGCATCGTGCTGCCCGCGTGCCCGGTGGCGAGCGCCTCCGGCACCTTCGCCACGTCGACGCCGCAAGCCTCGCCGAGCCGCATCGCCTCGGCCAGGACGCAGTAGTTGGTCAGCACGAGAACTTGGTTGATCATCTTCGTCGCCTGCCCGGCGCCGCTGGGCCCCATGTGTGTGAAGCGGCTGGCGAGCTGCTTCATCACGGGCGAGACGCGTGCGATCGCTGCGTCGGTGCCGCCGGCCATGATCGCCAGCGCGCCCTGCTCCGCGGCTGCCGGTCCGCCGGACACCGGGCCGTCGACCCAGGCCAAGCCGGTCCGATCGGCCAGCGTCGCGGCGATCCGCTTCGTGGCGTCGATCTCCGTCGTCGAGTGGTCGACGGCGACCTTTCCCTTGCCAGGCGTCTCGATCAGGCCGCCCTTGCCGAGCGCGACCTCTTCCACGGCGGCG
Source organism: Alphaproteobacteria bacterium (assembly GCA_016793965.1). GTDB lineage: Bacteria > Pseudomonadota > Alphaproteobacteria > JAEULF01 > JAEULF01 > JAEULF01. The sequence continues at coordinate 15,527 of JAEULF010000407.1, forward strand.
GTCGACACGACGCAGACCAGCACGATGTCCGCGGCCCTGGCCACGGCGGCGGGCGAGTCGGCCGGCTCGACGCCATGCGCCGCTGCGGCACGAACTTTGTCTGCCGCGATGTCGTAGCCGACGACGCGCCAGCCGCTCGCCTTGAGCCGGCGCGTGAAGCCCGTTCCCATGATGCCGAGCCCGATGAAGCCGATCGTCTCTCTGCTCATGCGTCGTCGCTCCCGAGGTCGAGGACGGCGGAGACGCGCGTCCACGTGTGGTCCATGTGCCGGCGCAGCGCAGCGGCGAGCGCCGCGCCGTCGCGCCGCTCGATCGCCGCGATGATGTCGGCATGGTCGTCGACTGCGCCCTGCCAGTTGCCGGGGGTATCGTTGCCGACGAAGCGGACGCGCTTCATGCGCGCCTGGAGCGTCGCGTGCAGGCCCTCGAGCGTCGCGTTGCCGGCAAGGCGCACGATCGCCGAGTGGATCTCCTGGTTGAGGCGGAAGTACTCCATGCGCTCCCGTCGCGCATAGAGCGCCATCATGCGGTCGTGCAGCGCCCGGATCTCGGCAATCGAAGCGTCGCTCGCCTGGGCGCAGGCGAGCTCCCCCGCGAGCGCTTCGAGGTGCCCGATGACGACCAGCATGTCGCTGACGTCCTTGGCAGTGACCTTGCGGACCACGGCGCCGCGGTTCTGGAACAGGTCGACCAGTCCCTCCGACGCGAGGACCTTGAGCGCCTCGCGCAGCGGCGTCCGAGAGACGCCCAGCAGCTCGCACAGCCGCCCTTCGTGCACGCGCTCGCCGGCCGCGAGGCGGCCTTCCACGATCATGTCGCGGACTCGCCCGACGACCTCGTCGTGCAGCCGCGTGCGCCGGATCGGCTCGTCCGGTGGCGCTGCAACGGCCGCGCGCGGCGTCATCGGATCATCTTGGGAATCCAAAGGACCAGCTCGGGCACGAAGGTCAGGAGAGCGAGCGTCGTCAGGAGCGCAGGATAGAACGGCAGCAGCGCCTTGAGAATAGCCGCGACGGGTGCCTTCGTGATGTCGCTGACGAGGAACAGCGAGAGGCCGAAGGGCGGCGTGATCGTTCCGATCATCAGGTTGAAGATGACGACGAGGCCGAGATGCACCGGGTCCACGCCAGCAGCCACGACCGGCGGGGTGACGATCGGCACCAGCAGCAGCGTCGCCGTGGTGCTGTCGATGAACATTCCGGCAATGAAGAAGATCAGGTTGACCACGAGCAGCAGCACCCAGGGATTCGACGAGACGGTGTCCAACCATCCGTCGAAGGCTTGGGGCACCTGCTCGACGGCGAGGATCCAGCCGAACATCGCCGCTGCGGCGACGATAACCAGGATCGAGGAGGACGAGCGCAGCGTCTCCAGCATCGAGTCGCGGATGTGCTGCCAGTTGAGGTCGCGGTAGACGAAGGCGGCGATGGCCAGCACGTAGACGCAGGTGACGGCGGCCGCCTCCGTCGGGGTGAAGAATCCGGACAGCATGCCGAAGATCAGCAGGACGGGCGCCGCCAGCGCCGGCGCGGCCGGCACGAAGGCATTCCAGAGCTCGCGCAGCGTCGGCCAGCGGGCGGCGCGCGGCAGGTTGTGGCGGGCAGCCACGGCCCACACGGCGAGCATGAGCATGCCCGTGCAGAGCAGGCCGGGGACGATGCCCCCGATCAAGAGCTGGACGGTCGAGACCGTCGCGATCGAGCCGTAGATGATGAGCGGGATCGAGGGCGGGAAGATCGGCCCGACGATCGCTGAGGCAACTGTCACCGCGCAAGAGAAGGGCAGGCTGTATCCGCGGTCCCGCATCGCCTTGATCTCGACCTTGCCGAGCCCGCCGACGTCGGCGAGCGCAGCGCCGGACATGCCGGCGAAGATCAGGCTGCCGAAGACGTTCACCTGGGCGAGGCCGCCCGGCAGCCGGCCGACCAGCACGTCGGCGAAATTGAAGATCTTGTCGGTGATCTTGGCCGAGTTCATCAGGCTGCCGACCAGGATGAAGACGGGGATGGCGACCAGCGGGAAGGAGTCCAGCGCGTACACTGTGCGCTGGGCGACCATGGCGATCGGGATCTCCTGCAGCACGATGTAGGCCGCTGCCGGGATGAAGATCGCGACGACGACCGGCACGCCGGCCATGAACAGGACGAAGAAGACAAGGAGGACGAGGATTCCCATGTCCATGCGATGTGGCTCCGGAGGCGCGGGCCCTGCCTAGAGGGCGGGCGGCTTGTGGTCGCTCTTCGGCGCCTTGCCGAAGGCTGCAAGCAGGTAGGCGACGCCGCCCACGAGGAAGCCGACGAGCGCCGGCATCATGAACGCCCAATAGGGGATGCCGACGGTCGGCGTCCCGCTCCCGACATTGGCGTTCATCGAAAGCCAGATCGACCAGGCGAGCCACAAGAAGCAGCCGGCGCTGAGCAGCAGGATGAGGACCTTGCCGGCGCGGCGGACCGGCGCCGGCGTGAAGTTGAGGAACTCTTCCATGCGGATCTGCCCGCCTTCGACGACGACGAGCGGGATCGCGACGAAGGTCGCGGCGATCAGGAGGTATCGCGTGACCTCCTCCAGGCCGACGATCGGCATGAGGAGCGCGCGCATGACCACTTGCAGGGACGGCAGGGCGACGAGCCCGGCCAGCGAGACGAGGCCGGCCGCGACGAGCGCGGCGCGGACGATGGGCCACCATGCCATGGCTGGATTCTCGCGTCGGGTGTTCGGCGGACCGGAGCCGCGAGGCCGGGGCGCCGCGCGGCGCCCCGGCCGTCTTCAGCGGCTCACTTCACGTCCTGGATGCGCTTGATGTGCTGCGTCCAGCTCGGATAGTCCTTGTCCATCTGCGCGAGCACGGCCTTGCGGAACGCGCCGAGGTCGAGACCGTCCTTCTCGGTCACGAAGGTGACGCCCTTCGACTTCAGGAACTCCACTTCCTTGGCGTCAGCCTCGGCCTGCCACTTCAGCGATTCCTGCCCGACCTCGTCGAGCACGCCCTGGAAGATCGCGCGGTCGGCGTCCGGGATCTCCTTCCAGACCTTGTCGTTGACGAACACGCAGAGGACGCTCTCCATGTGGCTCGTCATCATGACGTGCGACTGCACCTCGTACATCTTGCGCGCGATGATGTTGTTGAGCGGGTTCTCCTGGCCGACGACGAGGCCCGTCTGCAGCGCCGGGATGATCTCGGCGATCTC
>JAEULF010000434.1 GCA_016793965.1 Alphaproteobacteria bacterium
CGTTCATTGCGTGGGTTGCATCGGTCGCGCCGCCTTCGGCGGCGCGCTGCCCGTGGCGGCGGCGTCGCCGTCGGGCACGTAGATGAAAGATCCGTCCTTCAGGCGGTACGCGACGCCCGCGCGCGAGCCCTCGCCGCTCCCGATCTGGTCGGTCGCCTTGTAGGTCTCGATCTTCTGGCCGTCCTTGACGACCATCTCCATGTCCGGCTGGCCCGGGTTCTTCACCACCACGGCCTTGTCGGCGGCGAAGGGGTTGAGCGGATTGACGGCGATGATCATCATCAGCGCGCCGACCATCACCAGGAACACGTCGACCAAGTTGACGACCGAGAGGATTGGGTCGAGCTCGTCGTCCTCGTCCAGCAGGCGCAGCGTCATGGCCGCGCCTCCAGGCGGCGGCGCACGGCGAGGACCTCCTCGGCGCACCAGCGCCGGCGCACGCTGCTGACCCAGAAGGCCAGGCAGGACGCCGCAAGCGCGAGGACGACGGCGGAGAAGGCGGAGCGCAGCAGCTCGCTCATCTGCGCCACGTCGTTCTTGGTCAGCGCGAGCAGCGCGGGCCCCATCGGGATCAGCGTTGCGATCAGGCCGAGCATGGGCGTGATCCGCGTGGCGATGCGGATGAGCTCGAGCCGCTTCATCGCCGCGAGGTCGAGGTCATCGACCGTCAGCGCCTTGTCCTCTGCGTGCAGGCGAGCGATCGGGTAGCCCGGACCGACGGCGCCGGTGCGCGCGCCGATGAACGAGCGAAAGGCTTCGCGCCCTCGGAGTCGCAGCAAGCACTGCACGACGAGGCGGCCGGTCTCGACCAAGGCAAGGACGAACAAGAGGTAGATGGCGAGCTGGACCGGCGCCAAGAGCAGGTCGGCGACGGCGGCGAACATGGCGATCCCGGGCAAGTGGCCCTCCGCGAAGCATCACGATGCTGGCGGCACAGCTGGCAACGAGCGAGGAAGAAGGCTGCGCCGATCTGAAGGAAGCAGGCGCGCGGGCGCGCCCCGTTCAGGAGCGTCGCCGCAGAGCCCGGCTCAGAGGTTCAGATCAGCGCGGGAGGGCCGCGAGGGCGATGCGCCTCGCTGCGAAGGTCGCCGGCAGACGTTGCCTGATCGCCAGGAATCAGCAATTGGCCACGCTGGCGAACGACACGCATTGCGCCATCGCCGCTGGCCAGGACGGCGCAGCTTGGATGGTGGGCGTTCAAGCAGACCAGGCACCTGGTCTCCGGGCTTTCATGCCCCGAGCCCGTACCCTGGCGATCCGACTGTCCGTCAGCCTGGACGTCCGGAAGGCAGAGGCTGTCGATCGTCGCGCGGTCGATGGCGTCGGCCCGCGCCGTCATGGCGGCGTGGGCCAACGGGACGAGCCCTTGCCCGGAGATCGCGAGCGCAGCCACGAGCGCGAGGCCGCGCACGCACGCGCGCAGCCGCGTCAGGATGCCGATCTGCCGTGAGCGGTGTCCCACCATGAAACTATGCTACACACAGCCGGGCGAAGTTGCCAACTGCGACAAACTGCTGCGGCAAGCGATCGGGCGTGTCGTCGGCACGGGAGCCGGAATCACGAAACCCCTGAAACATCCTTATGTTTCAGGAGCTTGATTTGGTTGCGGGGGCCGGAAACCACCGAGAGTTGCCAACTCTCGTCGTGCCGGTCTGATCCATCAGAGGATCAGGCTGTGGGTCGGCATGTGGTCCCGACGGAGGTCGGCTTCCAACCTTGACCCCACCGACGACAAGCCAACCCATCACGCTGCTTGCATTTTCTGGCTCTCTCCCGAGGTCACCGTTCGGCGCCGAAAGGGGTCCAGATCCAACGCCGATGCACAGCGCGTCGCCCACATGCCCACGGCCGCAACCACGGCAGCAAGCGGCATAGGGCGACAACGGAAGGAGAAAGCGCGCCTCCACCTTAGCCGGCGATCACACTGGTCCCGTGGACGGGGTCCACCTCACACATTGTGGTATCGGGGGCCTCCGCGCCCCGGCCCGTTGCACCACCGCCCAGCCAAGGGCAACAAGAGCGAGCATCGGAGCCAGCCGCCTCAAGCTAACCGTGGTCCGAAGAAACAGGGCAGGTCAGTGCGATTGTGTCAGTGCGCGCGTGGCGGGCCTTGCACTCGACGCAGTGATCGCAGGACGTTCACCATCGGAGCGGTCGACATCCCGCAGCGTCTCGTTCTGCAGAAATTGTGCAGAGATGGCTATATTTTATTCCCCTCTGCACGAGTCGTTCTCGAAATCGACATCTTGATTCGAGAAATCTCGATCATAGACTTCGCGCTGTTCGTGAGCGATCCCGCAGGATCCGAGGATATCCATGAAGCGAAGTCAGGTTCGCTGGTTGGCATGGCTAGGGCTAGCAGCCGCAATGACCGCGACCACATGCGGCGCAGAGGCGCAAGCTCCGGCATCGACCGTGTTCTCGCTCCGCGACGTGTCGCTGCCGGCGGCCGAGCGGCAGGAGACGATCCTAACTGTCAGCGAGATCGGCCGCTATGCCATCGAGACCCGAAGCGCGACTGGCACGGCCCTGCACGTGATCGATGCCGCGACCGGTCCGACAGAGCCGTCCGGCCAACCAGGCTTGAGCGACGGCCGGCTCGACCTGTTCCTCGACCGAGGCCGCTACAAGGTCGTGACGCAAGGCGCTGTCGGCGCGACCGGCTCCGTCGCGCTGCAGGTGACGCGCGCCGAAGAGCGCAGCCCGCAGCTGGCGCGCCTCCGGCCGTTGACGGTGCAGTCCACAACTCTCGGCGACAAGCAGCAGCGCTCGTGGTGGATCGAAGTGACAGCGCGCGAGCGCGTCATCGTCGAGGCAGCGGGCAGGCACCTGGACGACCTGAGGCTGTGGCGCCGCGGCGACGTGATCGTCGACGCGACAACGATGCGGCGCGAGACTTCGCTCGGCAAGGATCGCCCGGCCCTCGACCTGATGGTCGAGGCGGATCTCGATCCCGGCTTCTATCGCGTCACCGCCTATGGCGGGCCGGGCAAGGCGTGGGCAAACTCCGATACTTCGGCGCCGCTCCACGTCCGCCTCGGCGTGCCGCGCCTGCCTGCCGCCACGCGGCTCCCGCTGGTCATGGGACCCTTCGGCATCGACCGCTTCGTCGTTGCGGCGCCGGCGAACTTCGTGCGGGTCGATCTTGCGAGCGCGCGCCCGCTTGCGCTCCGAGCGGACCGGTTCAGCGGGAGCTTTGCCGTGGAGCCGCAGCGGGCGGCATCGATCCAAGCAGAATCGCGCATCCCGGCAGCGGAGATCGAGACGCCGTCCACGGCCGGCGACATGCTCGTCACGGTCGCGGCACCGCCGGGCGACCGCTACGTCATGCAGGTGTTCCAGGCGATGCGCGAGGCCCATCCGCGCGGCGCTGGCGCGCGGCTCCTGGACGTCATGGCCGCGGGAGACCTGCGCGACACCCTGCCGGTGACGGCAGCGCTGGTGGAGAGCGTGCGCGGCAGGGCGGGGAACCGCACCGAGCACCGGGTCGTCGCCTCGACCGCGCTCCAATTGGTCGACCGCGGGACCTTCAGCAAGCGCGCCAACATCTTCGGCCGGGTCACTCTTTTGGTCGAAGTGGTCGACCCCGGGCGCTACGAGGTCGAGGTGGACGGCCCCGCTGTCGACGTGACGCTCGTCCCGGTCGCCTATGGAGCGGCGCCGACACTCGCGCCTGTCCGCGGCACGACTTGGGAGCTCGAGCGCGGCTTCTACGTCATCGCGATTGCGCCGCGCGGCAACGAGCGTGGCGCCGGTACGGTGAAGGTCAGCTCGACGAGCTGGTTGCCGGGCCCCGCGATCAGGCAGCCGGCACGGCTGCAGCCCGTGCGCTTCGATCCAAGCCGTGACTACCGCCTGATCTGGAACCAGCAGTCCTATGTCTCGGTGGGCTACAGCGACCGGGCGTTCCCGCTCGACCTGTCCGATCCCTACTACTTCACGCTCGGTCCCGGCGAGCGCTTGACCCTGCCGGTGGCCCTGGCCGCGGCCGGACGTCTCGCGGCGACCGACGACGATGGCGCTACCGTCAGCCTGTCGCTGGACGGCGAGCCGTACTCGGCGCAGTTGGCGGCGAATGCCGGCGACCATACCGTCAGCCTTGACAATGCGCGCAAGGAGCCGCGCCGCGTGCTGCTCCAATGGGTGCCGGCGGAGCGCCCGCTTTCGCCGTTGCCGGCAGACCTCTCGGTGGCGGAAGCTCTGCCGCAGCTGACGCCGGGGCGCCCGCAGCCGGTCGATCTCGACGGTGATCGGCAGCAGCGCTTCGCATTCCGGGTGCCAGATGACGGGTTGTGGCGGGTCGAGACGACGGGCCGGCTGTCGACCGCCCTCGCCGTCGGCACGCGGCTTGAGCCGAGGCTGCACACTGCGCACGCCAACGGAACCGGCCACAACGCGTTGGTCGAGCGGTTCCTCCGCGGCGGCGACCACTTCCTGACCGTCGGCGCCGAGAGCGAGACACTGGGTCGCGCCGGTGTCCAGGTGCGACATGCGCGCCTGCGCGAGGTCGGCGACGTCGGACCCGGCACGGTCGCGCGCGCGACGGCCGCTGCGGGCGAAGGCCTGCTCTTCCGGCTCGTCCTCGCACGCGCCGGATCGGTGCGCATCGACGCCGAACGCCTGGGCGGGTCGCTGCCGGTGCGCCTGGAGGATGCCGAAGGCTGGCCGCTGCTGGCCCCGGAGACGACGGCTCCGCTCGACGTTGACTTGCGTCCCGGGCTCTACCGCCTGATCGTCCTGCCGCGCCCCCTTGCGACGCGCATGCAGGTGCGCCTCACGGTGCCGGAGCCGGCGCAGACCTTCACCGGGCACGGGCCCCACACACTGCCGCTCGACCAATCCGCGTCGAACGTCTGGCGCGAGCCGACGCGTCGCGGCGCGCCGCGCGCGCCTGATGTCTGGCAATTCGCCCTGCCCGGCGCAACGAGCATCTCGATCGGGCTCAGCTCCGGCATGGAGGCTGTGCTGCGGCGGCAGCCGGACGAGGCGGTCCGCGGCGCGGAGTCCTGGCCGATCGTCGCGCGGATCCTGGACTTCCGCCCGTTCGAGGGGACGCTCCGCGCCGGCGCCTACCGCTTGGAGACGTCCGCGCTCGGCGGCCCGAACGACAAGCTGGCCTACACGATCACGACGGCTGTAGACGACCTGCTGCCGGGCGTGCCGCGGCTGACTGACGTGCCGGCCTCGCTGCGGTTCTCGCTCGCCAAGGAGCAGTTGGTCGAGATCGCCTCGTTCGGCAGCAAGTTCGACGTGCGGGCCACGATCCGCGATTCGGCCGGCCGCATCGTCGCCCGAAACGACGACCGCTCCGACGACTGGAACTTCGCGATCGCGCGCACGCTCGCGCCCGGCCGCTACGTTCTGGACGTCGACATGGCGACGAGCAACGCGGGCGCAGCGTCCGTGACGTCGTCGACGCGCACGCAGAGCATGGTGCCCGCGCAGCAGCCGCCCGAGCAGGGCGACGACCAGCAGGAGGACGACGAATCCGAGCGCCCGGCCGCGAGCGACGAGGAGGCGGAGGGCGAGGAAGCCGGCGCAGCGGTCGCAGCGCCGTCGCCGCAGCCCATTGCGCCGCTCGCCGCCGTGCCGGTCGTCGCGCGCGCCAGGACGGGCAGCGTCGAGCTGCGCATGCAGTATCCGCAGGAGCGCGAGCTCGGCGTCCTGGCGCTGGGCGAGAGGCGCACCGTCGGCGGCGGCCAGGTCGGGACGCTCGAACTGGATCGCGGTGCAGCCGAGGGACTGCTCATCCTGTCCGCGCGCTCGACGGCGGAGCATTCGCTGACGTTGGAGCGCGGCGACGGCAGGACTTGGACCACCGTCGGCGCCGCGATCGGTCGCAGCCCTCGCATCGCCGCCGTGCTGCCGCCGGGTGCGGATCGCGCCCCCTGGCGCGTGCGCGTCTGGCCGCTCGACGGCGCCACTGCAGACATCGACGTGACGGCGCTCCCGGTGGCGGCGCGGGCGCAGCCCGCAGACTCCATCATGGCGTGGCAGACGCTTGCTCTGGGCGACGCAGCGATAGAAGTGGCGCGGATCGACCTTGGCATGCCGCGGCTCGTGGCGATCGAGCCCGCCGACTCGTCCGTCTGGGTCGGCACGACTCCGGGCGAGGCGCTGGCGCCGGCGACCGAAGCGGTCGTCGTGCCGGCCGAGGCGTCGGTCTGGCTGCTCCGAACCATGGCGCCGGAGTATCCGCCGCTGCGTCTCGCGACGGTGGCGCCTGCAGCGGGCAGCAGCGTGCGCGTGCCGTTGGCGCATGGCGCGGTAGCCCGTCTCGTCCCGGCGCCGTCGCGCGACATCACCATCTGGGAGGCGACGACGTCCTTTGGCTTCCCCTCTGTCGCTGCGGGCGCGGGCCAGGCGGCGACGGCGGGCAGCGCCGTGGCGCTCGACGCGGGTCAGGCGCTGGTCCTCAAGCGCTTCGGCGCCGGTAGCCAGCCGCTGCCGGTCGGGCTGACTCGCCATGTGCTCGCGCGGCCGCAGCCGAAGCCGCTCAGCGGCACCGTCGCGCTGACGCTGGAGCCGGGCCGGAGCGTCGCCTTCGCGCTGCCGCCCGGCGCGAAGCGCTTGCGACTCGACCTGCCGGCGCGCGCCGTGGCCGTCGCCGGGTGGACCGGCGGCGCCCAGGGCACGGTATGGGGCGGCACCGAGCGGGTGAGCCGCGTGCTCGACGTGCCGTCGGACAGCCTGCTCATCGGCCACCTCGGCAGCGAGCCGGCGCCGGCGACGGTCAGCGTTCTGCCGATCGGGACGGACGCAGCCCTGCGTGCCCTGGCGCCGGGCAAGACGTTCAAGCAGCATTTCGGCGCGTCCGGCTCCTTCCGCCTCATCGTCGAGGCGCCGGCCGAGGCGATGGTCCTCGTTCAGGGTGCCGCGAAGCGCGCAACCTTCGTCGGTGCGGATGGCCGCATCCGCCGCGGCCGCTACTTCCCGCTGTCGGGTCCGGGCGAGCTGGTCGTCGAGCACGGTCCGGGCCTCGTCGCGGCGTGGCTGGAGGGCAAGGGCCCGTCGCCCTGGCCGCGCCCGGCCGCGCGTCGCGTCGCGCTGAACGGCGTCACCGCCGTGTCCGCCGACGCGGCGGCGCTGCAGATCGACGTGCCGCGCCCCACACTCGTCCAAGTGCGCAGCACGGCCCCGGTGATCGCCGGGTTCGCCCTGCCCGGCATGGCGCCGGCCATGGCACTGCATCCCGACGGCGCTACCTACGCGCGACTGCTCCCCGCCGGCCGGTCGGAGCTGCTGCTGCTCCCGACCACGGACGGCATGCTCATCGATCGGGTGGAGCTGGCGGAGCAGCCGCTCGTGACCATCGAAGAGGGCCTCGGTCCCACAGTCGCCCTGGCGCCGGGAGCGGCGCGGTCCTTCCTCTTCAGCGTGGCCCGTGTCGGGACCGTCGGCGTCGGGGTGCGCGCGTCGCGCGACGTGATCGAGGCATCGCTGGTCGACCAGCGCGGCCGCGTCCTCGGTCGCGGCGTCGCCTTCATGCGCCGCCTGCCGCGCGGCACCTACGTGCTGACGATCGCCAACCCGCGCGATGGCGAGACGACCGAGGCACGGCCGGCCGTCGTTGGCTTGGTGCCGCCCGGCGACGGCCCGCCCGATGAGATCAGGCGCGAGTTCCTGCGGCTCGCCGGCCGCAGCGAGATCTCCGCGAAGCGTTAGCGCCCGCAGAAGCGTCAGGAGCGTCCCATGTCGATACGTGCTTGCTTCGTCGCCGCGGTCGCGTTCGCAGTCGTGCTCCCCGGCGCCGCACTTGGCGCCGATCCCGCAGTGCCGCCGGCGCTGGAGCGCATCGCGCGGCCGGAGGGCGCGACAGTCCTGCCCGAGCGGTTCCTGCGCCGCTGGGACGCAGTCACCGTGTTCCTGCCCGGCGACGTCGGTCCGGCCGCGCCTGCGCCGGAAAGCGATCCCGGTCGCTTTGCCGCGATCGAGCCGGAGCAGCCGGGCGCGTGGACCTGGCTCGGCCCGCGCGTGCTGCAGTTCCGCCCGGCCGTGCCCTGGACCCCGCTCGGCCGCGTCACCATCCGCGCCGGCGCCCAGGTCGAGACGCGGGTCGTCGCGCTTCCCTCGCCGACCCGCGTCGACCCGCCGGGCGGCGCGCGCGGCATCCCCAGCCTCGATTCCTTCGCCATCGAGTTTGCAGAGCCGGTCGATGCCGTCGCCTTGCACAAGCAGGTCTCCGTCGAGATCCGGCCTGCGCCGGGCTTGGACGCGACCGCGGCGCGGCTCCTGGACCCCTCAGACTACGTGGTCAAGGCCGTCGAGCGCGCTTCGACCGCCGCGCACGCGTCCTATGTCGTGCAGCTCAAGGAGCCGATTCCGGAGGGACGCGTCGTCACGCTGCGGCTGCGCCTGACCGGCGAGCCCGGCCTCGACGATGTAATCGACGAGCGCGTGGTGGCGACGGCCGAGCCGTTCCGCCTGCGCCGCGCGAGCTGCGCCGGCGACGGCTTCACCGCCGAGATCGAGAGCGGGGTCATGCGCTGCCGCCCGGACCGCGGCGACGCGCAGCGGCGCGCGCTCCGCCTGTCCTTCTCGGCACCGGCGAAGCAGCCTGATCTCGTCGTCGCGCGCACCTTGCTCCGCTTCGAGCCGCCGATCGACGACCTGGCCGTGCGCGCGCTCGACGCAACGCTGGTCGTGACCGGGGCGTTTCGTGCCGGCGTTCCCTACGCCCTGCGCCTCTCCCAGTCCGATTTCGCCGATCGGGACGGCCGCGCGCTCGTCCTCGACGGCGGCGAGCCCTTCCGCTTCGTGTTCGAAGGCGAGCGGCCGAGCCTGTCGCTGGAGGCCGGCGCCGGCATCGTCGAGCGCCTCGGGCCGCAGATGGTGCCCCTGCGCTCCCGGGGATTCGAACGCGTTGACCTGCGCATCTTCGCGATCGATCCCCTGTCGCGCGACTTCTGGCCCTGGCCGCGGGCGCCGATCGCGGTCGACGAGGACATCGAGCCGCCGCTTCCGGGCCGCGAGCCGGAGCGGTTCGCTGAGGGCACCCGGGACATCGGCCAAGGAGAGATCGCGAAGCGCATCGGCGCGCTCGGCAGCCCGGCCGTCGCCGCCATCGTCGAGCTCCCGACGCGCCGCGGTGGCGCCCTCGCGCGCTCCGGCCTCGACCTGAAGCCGCATCTCGCGCGCATCGCTGGGCCCGACCGGCCCGGGACCTATCTCGTCGGCGTCCGGCGCCTCGACGGCTCGACGGTGCGGGACTGGATGCGCATTCAGGTGACCGATCTCGTCCTGTCGACAGTCGAGGAGGCAGGCCGCGTGCATTTCCTCGTGACCTCTCTGTCCCGGGCGACGCCGGTCGCGGGGGCCGAGATCGTGCTAGAGGGACCCGGCGGCGGTCAGGTCGGGTTCGGCGCTGTCGCGAACGGGCGGACGGACGCCGCCGGCAGCTACGTCTGGCAGCCGACGTCCGGCGTCGAGCGCGCGGTGTCGCGCGTCGCCGTGCGCAAGGGCGACGACGTGCTGGTCCTCGATGCGCTGCAGGGACCGCCGCGCTTCCGGCAGCAGCGCTGGGACCACCGGCCCGGCGATCGCTGGCTTGCCTGGACGACGCGATCGGACATGGCCGGGCGCACGGAGAAGGCGCAAACCCTGTGCCACCTCTTCACGGAGCGCCCAATCTACAGGCCGGAGGACAAGGTCCACATCAAGGGATTCGCGCGCACGCTGCTCGGCGGCGCGCTGTCGGTCCCGGCAGCGAAGGGCACGCTGGTCGTGACGGCGCCCGGCGGCGAGTCGTGGCGCCAGGAGATCGCCCTCTCGGCCAGCGGCAGCGTGCATTGGGAGTTCGACAAGCAGACCCAGGCCACCGGCGACTACAAGGCGGAGCTGACGCTCGACGGCGCCGGCACCTGCGCCGAGGCACCCTTCAAGAAGGAGGCCTACCGCCTGCCGACTTTCGAGGTCGTGCTCGACGGCCCGCAGGTGACTCCGCTCGACCGCAGCTTCTCGGTCAGCCTGGCCGCGCGCTATTTCGCCGGCGGCGTGCTCGTCGGCCGGCCGCTCAAGTGGCGCGTCTCGCAGTTCCCGCTCGCCTGGACGCCGCCCGGCCAGCCGGGCTTCCTCACATCCAACGATTCGCGCTTCGCCAAGCTGGGTGCCTTCGAGGCGACGCCCATGCGCGAGGTCGACGAGACGGTCGCCGACGACGGCAGCGCCCACCTCTCGCTCAACCCCGCCATCGAGGCGACCGCGCAGCCCCGCCGCTACATGGTCGAGGCGACGGTCACCGGCGACGACGACATCCAGGTGCGCTCGACCTTCGAGGTGCGCGCCGTTCCCCGCTTCGCGCTCGGCGTCAAGGTGCCGCGCTACGTCGAGGGCGCCGACAGGATCGCGCCCGAGATCGCGGCGATCGGATACGACGGCAAGCTCGTCGCCGGCGAGCAAGTGACGGTGAAGCTGCTCCGCCGCACCTGGACCTCCACCTTGCAAGCGAGCGACTTCTCGCAGGGGTCGGCCAAGTACGTCACCGAGATGCACGAGGAGACTGTCGCCGAGCGCGTCTTCGCCAGCCGCGAGGCGCCCGAAAGGTTGGAGCTCCCGGTCGGGGAGGCGAGCGTCTACGTGGTCCAGGCGGAGGCGCTCGACCGGCTCGGCCGCAAGCAGTCGGTCGCGGTCGACCTCTTCGTCGCGGGCCGCGGTCCTGTCGGCTGGTCGCGCCCTCCCTCCGAGCAGGTCGAGCTGTCGCTCGACCGCGAGTCCTACGCGCCGGGCGAGACGGCGACCGTCGTCGTGCAGAGCCCGTTCAAGGAGGCGCGCGCGTTGGCCGTCGTCGAGGAGCCAGGCGGCACCATGGCGACGCGGTGGGTGGACGTGCGCGACGGCTTCGGCCGGTTCGAGGTGCCGATCCGCAAGGAGATGATGCCGCGCCTGCCGGTGCACGTGCTGCTGCATCGCGGGCGCGTGGCAGGCTCGGCGCCATCGCCGGCAGCGCCGTTCGACCTCGGCAAGCCGACGACGCTCGCCGCCTCGCGGACGATCGCAGTGCGCCCGGTCGAGCACCAAGCCGCGCTGACCCTCGTCCACCAGGCCAAGGCCAGGCCCGGCGAAGAGATCGACGTCACCCTGAGGCTCGCCGATGCGCGCGGCCGTCCGCTCTCGGGCGAGGCGACGTTCTGGATGATCGACCAGGCCGTCCTGTCGCTCGCGAAGGAGCGGCCGCTCGACCCGCTGCCGAGCTTCGTGCGCGACCGCCCGTCCCGCTTCGACGCGCGGGACAGCCGCAACCTGGCCTTTGGCGTCATTCCCCTCGCCGAGAACGCCGGCGGCGACGGCGACAGCGATGCCGGCGCGCTGGAGGGCGCCACAGTGCGCAAGAACTTTTCGCCCATGCCGATCTTCCTTCCGGCGGTCGCGGTCGGCCCGAGCGGCGAAGTGCGGATCAAGGTGAAGCTCCCCGACAGCCTCACCAACTTCAAGCTGCGCGCCAAGGCGGTGTCCGGTCCCGACCGGTTCGGCTTCGCCGTCGGCGACCTTGCCGTGCGCCAGCCGATCGTCGCGCAGCCGGCCTTGCCGCGCTTCCTGCGCCCTGGCGACGTGCTGGAGGCCGGTCTGGTCGCGCGGATCGTCGAAGGCGAGTTGGGTGCCGGGCGCGCTACCCTGAAGCTGGACGGCCTTGCCGCGAGTGCCGGTCTGGCGCGCAGCCTGCAATGGGAGGGCGGCAGGCCGCAGCGTGTCGACTTCGGCGTCACCGTGCCGCAGCCGGGCGTGCGCCCGGACGGACAGCCCGCGCGGCGCAGCGTGTCGCTGCAGTTCGGTGTCGAGCGCACCGCCGACAAGGCGCGCGACGACGTGCTGATCGAGCTGCCGTTGCGGCCCGACCGCCGCGTTGCCCGCCAGCGCCGGATCGCCGAGGTGCCGCAGTCGGGCACGCTCGACCTGGGCGAGCTCGGCGAGCCAGCCGTGCCGGGCACGATCTCGCGCCGTCTCGTCGTTGCCGCCGACCCGGCGGTGCCGCGCCTGGTCTCGGCGCTGCGCGCGCTGGTCCGCTACCCGCATCTCTGCACCGAGCAGCGCGTCAGCCGCCTGCGCGTGCTCCTCGCCGTCGAGCGCTTCGCCAGCGTGGTCGACGGCCCGGACGTAGCGGCCCAGGCCGATCGCGAGCTGAAGGACCTGATGACCCACCTGGCCCAGGCGATCGACGACGACGGGCTCGTCGGGTACTGGCCGCGCTCGACCGGCTACGTCTCGCTGACGGCATGGACACTGCAGTTCCTTGCAGAGGCGCGCGACGCCGGAAAGCCGATCGACGAGCGACTCCTGGACAGGCTGGCCGGCGCGCTCGAGCGGTCCCTGCGCTCCGACTACGCGCGGTTGGTCTCCGGCGCCGAGATCGCCGAGCGCACCTTCGCGCTGGTCGCCCTGGTCGCGGCCAAGCGCGCCCAGCCGGCCTACCTTGCGGAGATCTTGCGCCGGACCGACGCGATGAGCGCCGAGGCGGTGGCGTCGGTCGCCATCGCGCTGGCGCGCTCCGAACGGCCGAACGCGCAGGCGATGCGCGACATCCGCGACAAGCTGTGGGGATTCGTCCAGACGCGCAGCCAGCAAGGGCAGCTCCTGTATGCCGGCCTGCGGACAGTACCGCAGCCCGCGCTGATCCTGCCGTCGGAGGCGCGCGCCCTGGCGCGCGTTGCGCGCGGCCTGACGCTGCTCGGCGCGGACGCGGATCGCATCCGCCTGGTGACGGACGCGCTGGTCAACATCGGGACGGCCGGCGGCTGGGGCTCGACCAACAGCGACGCCGAGGCGGTCCTAGCGCTCTCTGACCGGGTATCGGCGCTGCTCGCCGAGGCCCAGCCCTTCACGCTGACGGTCGGCGGAGCGCGCCGGACTGAGAGGCTCACATCGAGCGCCCCGGTGTTCGCTCAGGATCTCGGCGCGGACGGACGGGTGACCGTGGCGCCGCAGGGCAAGGTGCCGCTCTACGTGAAGCTCGACGCGAGCTGGCTGCCCGCGGCGCCGGGCAACCGCGCCGACGCCGTCGCAGAGGGCCTGGCCGTGTCGCGGCAGATGCTCCGGGTGCCGAGCGGCGGGGGGCCGCTCGCCGCAATTGCCGCCGAGGGTGACGACCATGTCGTGACCCTGGCCCAGGGCGACGTCGTCGAGCACGTCGTCGAGGTGGCGCTGCCCGAGGGTCGCGTGCACGTGGCGATCGAGGTGCCGGTCGCGGCCGGGCTGGAGATGCTGAACCCCGCGCTCGCGACGGCGCCGGCCGAGGCGACGCCCAGCGCGGCAGACAGCACGGCGCCGACTTTCGTGTCGATGCTCGACGACCGCGTGCTCTACTACTTCGACCAGCTCGGGCGCGGCACGCATCGCTTCCTGTTCCGGACCCGCGCCCAGTCGGTCGGCCGGTTCGTGCAGCCGCCGGCGACGGCAGAGCTGATGTACGCGCAGTCGGTGAACGGCCGCAGCGCTGGCGCGCTCGTCGCCGTGACGCGGTAGGGCGACGCGCATGCGCCGGCCCCTCGGTCGCGCCGCAGCCGCTGCGCTCGGTCTCGCCGTCGCCGCCTATCTGGCGGCCGTCGCCGAGCGGGCGCATCTCGAATCGCCGGCGCCGACGCCGATCCTTGCGGACCGGCACGGCGCGATCATCGGTCGCGTGGCGCACGAGTCTGTGTTGCCGGACGGGCGCGCGCTGCAGGTGCATGGTTTCTGGCCAGTCGGCGCGCTGCCGGAGCGGGTCATAGCGGCGACGATCGCGATCGAGGACAGGCGATTCTGGCATCATCCCGGCGTCGACCCGATCGCGGCGGCGCGCGCCGCCCGCGACTGGGCGCTGCACCGCCGCCCGCGCTCCGGCGCATCGACCATCGCGATGCAGGTGGCGCGCATGCAGCGGCCGGCGCCGCGCACGCTCCTCGCCAAGGTCCTGGAGGCCGGGACGGCCGTCGCATTGACCGCGCGCTACGGGCGCGAGGCCGTGTTGCGGCAGTACCTCCGCCTCGCGCCCTATGGCGGCACGACGCACGGCATAGCCCATGCCGCGCGCTGGTACTTCGACAAGCCGGAGCGGGACCTGAGCTGGGCCGAGATCGCCTTCCTGACGGCGGTGCCCCAGTCGCCGGGCCGCATGGACCCGCAGCAGCCGGACGGGCGCCGCCGCGCACGCGAGCGCGCGGGGCGCATCCTCGACGCGCTCGACGCGCGCAGCGCCGTCGGCAGCATCGATCTCGGCGTCGCGCGCGACGACCTAGCCGCGCTGACCGTGCCTGACCGCAGCGCCCGCACGGTGGCGATCCACGCGCAGCTCCGCGTCGCGGCGATGCTGCGGCGCGACGGGCTGCCGGCGAGGCAGCGAGCGGAGCCGCTGGTGAGGCTCTCGATCGACACGCGGCTGCAAGAGCAAGCGGAACGCCATGTCGGGCAGAGCCTGGCGCGCTGGCGCAACGACGGCGCGGACCAAGCTGCGGTGATCGTGCTGCGCCGCGCAACGGGCGAGGTGCATGCGGCGGTCGGGTCGGCAGGCTACGGCGCCGAGCCGGGCGGCTCGCTCGACTACACGGCGGTGCCACGGTCGCCTGGCAGCGCGCTCAAGCCTTTCCTCTACGCGCTCGCGCTCGAGCGGGGCGGCGTCGGTGCCGAGACTGTCCTCGACGACGCGCCGGACGGGATGGCGGGCATGCGCAATGCCGACGAGCGCTGGCTCGGCCCCATGCTCCCGCGCTATGCCCTGGCGAGCTCGCGCAACGTGCCTGCTGCAGCTCTGGTGCGCCTGCTCGGCGCGGACCGGGCCTTGTCCTACTTCGACGCGCTGGGCATCTCCCAGGAGCCGCTCTCAGCGGCGCAGTATGGTCTCGGCCTGGCGGTCGGCGCGATGCCGACGACCCTTGAGCGGCTGATGCGGGCCTATCGCGCCCTGGCCGACGACGGCTGGCTGTCAGACCTGGCCTGGATCGCCGGGACTCCGCCGGCGCCGTCAGTGCCTGTCATGGAAGCGACGACGGCGCGCAGGATCACCGCCTTCCTTGCCGACCCGCAGGCAAGGCTGCCGAGCTTTCCGCGCTACGGCGCGACGGAGTTCCCCTTCGCGGTTGCGCTCAAGACAGGGACGTCGCAGGGCTGGCGCGATGCCTGGACCGTCGCCTGGTCGCGCGAATGGCTCGTCGGTGCTTGGATCGGCCGGGCCGACGCGCGGCCCATGGTGCGCGTGACTGGGGGCCACGCCGCCGCGCGCCTCGCGCAGCGCATTCTCCTCGACCTGCACGGTGCGCGCGACGGCGAGCCGATGGCAGGCAGCTTCGCGCCGCCCGTCGGATTCCGAAGCGCTCAGGTCTGCGCTCCGGGAAGCGCTGCGCAAGAGGCCCGGCGGGGCGGCTGCACAGCTGGCTTCGTGGAGTGGGTGCGCACGGCATCCGAGGGCACCGACGCACGCGCGGGAGCGCACGGGAAGCCTCCGCTTGTCGGCGTCGCCGACACCGCGGTCAGGATCCTGTCGCCATCCCCCGGCACTCGGATCTGGCGCATGCCGGACTCGGCCAAAGGCGGGCATTTGCTCCTGAAGGCAGAGGTCGCTGCTGATGCCGACCAAGTGGTCTGGTTCGTCAACGGTTCGCCTTTCGCCACAGCCTCTGCGGCGACGCCGGTCGCCTGGCCTCTGTCCGCGGGCCATCATGAGTTCGAAGCGCGGCTCGCCTTCCGACCAGAGCGGTCCACCGCTGTCCAGGTCGTCATTGAATAGGGCGGGTGACCTGCTCCCCGTTTATCCCTCGGTTCGAGGTTGAGCCTGTTCCTGTTCTGAGCCGTGGCTCGGTGGCGCGATGGGACGGGGCGCGGAGCCCCTGGTCAAGCGCAGCGTCCCATCCCATCGCATCCCGGGATCGCCGTCGCGCGCAGCGCCGTACACCGCCGGAGGCAGGCCGCCCAGGAGGCCATGCGGGCGCACGGTGTTGTAGTCGACCCGCCAGGCTTCGACGATCAGCCTGACCTGGGCCAGCGTCAGGAAGACGTGCTCATTCAGGCACTCGTCGCGCAGCTTGCCATTGAAGCTCTCGTTGAAGTCGTTCTGCTGCGGCTTTCCCGGCGCGATGAAGTGCCAGGCGATCTCTCGCTCGGCCGACCAGCGCAGCATCGCCGTGCCGGTGAACTCCGTGCCGTTGTCGCTCACGATCATCGCCGGCCGGCCGCGCGCGGCGATCATCCGGTCGAGCTCGCG